>NZ_BAAJLP010000003.1:0-218294 GCF_057547795.1 Alteromonas sp. 4NH20-0104
GACATTAAGTCGGCTTTTTCTTTTTCTGCTGCTTTACAATAAAAACGCGACGCCCCGGGGTGCCGCATCAATTATTATTCCGCGGCGTCTTCTTCTGCTGTTTTCACTACTTCCAGTAATTCAACTTCAAAGATCAAGGTTGAATTAGGAGTGATGTTACCTGTGGCACGTTCACCATAAGCCAGTTCAGAAGGAATGAAGAAACGGGTTTTGCCACCCTCTTTCATGGTTTGAACGCCTTCGGTCCAGCCTGGGATTACCCGGTTTAGTGGGAATACGGCAGGCTCACCGCGCGAGTATGAAGAATCAAACTCAGTGCCATCCAGTAAGGTTCCTTTGTAGTGAACCTTAACCGTGTCGGTGGCAACCGGGCTGGCGCCTTCACCTTCAGCCATCACTTCATACTGCAGGCCTGATTCAGTGGTTACTACACCTTCTTTCTGACCGTTTTCAGCCAGGAACGCTTCGCCTTTAGCGATGTTTTCTTCAGCCATTTTGCTGGCCAGTTCCTGTTGCTTGGCTTGCATTGCCTGCTCGCCAGCTTGTGCCAGTTGCTGAATTTCTGCGGTTTCAAACATCAGGGTGTTACCCATGCCGTCTTTGATACCTTGCATCAGTGCTTCTTTGTCGATGCTTTCACCAAACTGTTGCATTTGCTTGTCGCGGGTAAATACGAACATACCCATGCTGGCACCCATCGCGTACGCTTGTTTTTGCGTATCGGTCATTTCTTCTTTAGTCAGCTTAGGGTCCTGGGCGGGTTCGGTAGTGGTGCCCTGTTGAGGCTGACAAGCTGCCAGACCCAGTGTAGCCATGATAGTTAGGGCAACGAGCGACTTTTGCATAAACTTCTCCGTTAGTTGGTCTCTTGCAACAGCGCCTGTGGTGCTGCTACAAATAAAATTCTAAAAATGTAAACCAGGTTGTTAACGCATTACTGTAACACGCCTGATGCGATAATCACGAATATCGCTACCACATTGCGTCTAATCCCGGGATCAGCGACGTATATTACGATTTCGTGCTATGTTAATGCGAGCATTCGCAATAAGAAAGGCCTATGACAACACCACAACTGAAAATGTTCACTCATCGTCTGATTGTTACGCTACTGGCGGGATTTAGTTTAGCCGGGTGTATCGTACCCGACACCACGCCGGACAATCAGTGGCGCATTGTAGAGGATGGTGCGTACGCTGCAGACGTATCAGTGGATGGTCAGTTAAGTGTGGTGTCGGGCATTAATAACGGCATACATGTGTGGCGTTATGGAGAGGCGCAGCCGCTGTTTCAATGGAGCCATCAAAGCGAAGACGGCGATCAAAGCAATAACCTGGTGGCAAACGTGCATATTAGCGCGGACAATCAGTTTGCCGTGACGTCGGATCGCGAGGCGTTTGCTATCTGGAGTTTAACTTCCGGCGAACCCATTGGTTTTTGGCGTATTGATGAATCGACGATTCGTGACGTTGCACTGGCCAATGGCGGCCGTGGTGTGCTGGTGGGGCGCTCCAGCGGCAAAGTGATGTTTTTTGAACCGGAAAGTGGCCGGCGCATTGAGTTTCTTGGTCATCAGGAACGCATTAATAGTGTGGATATTACCCCTAATGGCCGTTACGCCCTCACGGGGGGAAACGACTATGTGGCTTACCTCTGGAACACAGATAGCGGCCAGGTGATCCACACCTTCACTCATCCCAGTCGCGTTACCCTGGTGGCACTGGATGATGAAGGGCGTTATGCCTTTACTGCCGACAGTCAGCAAAAATCGCAGATCTGGAACGTACAAACAGGTGAACCGATTAGTCAATTGCAGTATATTGCGCGCCAGAAGATATTTACCGATGCCGTGTTTTCTAAAGATGGTAAGTACTTGCTTACCGGAGCCCCTTCCCGAAGGTTGTATTTGTGGGAAGTCGCCACAGGTGAACAGGTGGGAGAATGGAAAGTCGCGCCTCGCGAGAATATGTCACCCCCTTCGGCCGTGGTGTATGGTGTGGGCTTTTTGGATGGCGAGCACGTGTTATCGGTAAGTAGTAGCGGATTGGCTGAGCTGTGGAGTATGCCCTGATATGACAACGAACAACGAAACACTGGCTGGCGATTTAGCCAAAGCAGAAGACGCTATTGCCGAGCTTGAAACTAAGCTGGCATTTCAGGAGCACACCATAGAGGCTCTGAACGAAGCGTTATCGAGTCAGCAAATGCAAATCGATAAAATGCAGTATCAGTTGCGGCATGTTATCGATAAGATCAAAGGCATGGAGCCTTCCAATATTGCCAAAATGTCGGAAGAGACCCCGCCGCCCCACTATTAAGTGCTGCGTCTAAAGCTTGCCTGCCAGTAATACCTGTAACCAACGAATATCCTCCTGCCCGAGACGTGCTTTGGCATGCAGGGCCGGATCGGCCAGAATATCCTTATACACATGACAAACCGCGGTTTCGGTAAGGTTGCGCCAGTGTTCGCTGTTTAGCTCAGGCAGACTGGCCCTGGCCAGATTAGGATCGTGCAGCGGATCGTGCTGTGCTTCGCTGGTCCGCAAGGCAAATTCCAGTTCGTGAAGAATGGGGTTAATCACTTTAAGCGTGGTGGACTCTGAAAACTGACCCAGTACATGCTGTTCTGCTTCGTGGGCCCTTTTCTCCAGTTGTGCCCGGGTTGCTTTTTCGCCTAAGGGCTTAAGACCATGCCTTGCCAGTAAGGCTGAGATGCCAGGTAAAACCGCTTTAATGGCAATCCCCGCACCGATGAGCGGATTAAACACGGCGGCAATCGCTCCGATAAGCAGCATGCCATAGGTCAATTTAGTATCCAGCGCGTCAATATCGTTAGCCAGTTTTTCCAGCGAGCTGACATTCCCCTGATGAGAGGCGTTAGAGAGGTTGCGGGCTGCTTCAATCATGTAATGGCGTAGCGTGCCCTCGTAATGCTCATTGGGAAAGTGAAAAATCCGTCGCTTGGGGAGCGCATTAACCTCTGGCACGCCTTTGGGCAGATAGCGCATGGTATGCAGAGAAAAACCGGCGTCGCTGGTGAAGTTGGGGATCACAAAATAGTGTTTTTCATCGTACAGGCGTTCGCTCTCTTCGCCACGTTCCAGCGAGATCAACACAGGTAATTTACCCACCTGCTGTTTAATCAGAGTTGCGGTGTTATCCAACTCTGATTTCAGGCTATCCAGTCCGTCGCTCAAACGGTTGAAGAATGACTTCATAGCCGGTTATCCTATCAGCCCGGCTAACAGTTTGTGCCCGCTTTCGGTTAGCAGGTAACCCAGACCAACCAGATTAAGCAGTACCGTAAACCAGAACATGGCTTTAAAGTCGCGCTTTGCGGATTTATGACGCAGCCACTGCTGCGCTAAATAAGCGCCGGGCCAGCCGCCAACTAATGCTATCAGGTGTAATTGGCTTTCAGGAGTACGCCAACGGTTCTTGCGGGCGGCTGATTTATCAGTGGCATACATCACCAATGCAATCAGGCTGGCCAGTAGATAGACATAAGCTACCTCAACGGGTAATCGGCCAAACAAAATGGCGCCACTGAGCAGGGCAGCAAAGGGCAATAACACCGGTAGTCGCATCTTGTTCCTGTTGCCTGGGGGGGGCGGCTTCGCTGTTTTTCGGCGACTGGGCTTAGCGGCCGAAGGGCTGTCGTTAACCAGACTCACCTCTACGGCTTTAATTTTACCTTTGCGGTCCTGACGGGTTTGGTACTGGATCATATCGCCGCTCTGCGGGCGGCGGGAATAAAAGCTAAACGCTTTAATGTGTACAAACGCTCGCTGGCCGCCACCTTGGGGCTCAACAAAGCCGAAGCCCCGGTTATCGTCCCAATTTAGCAGTTTGCCCCGTAACTTCACGAGTTCAGGCCGGGCAAACGGCTACCGGCGCCTGGGGCGCGGTAGCAAGGCAGGAAAAAAACATTAACTGTTTGGCTTGTCATCTTCTGCCGGGGTTTCACTGGCGGCGGATTTAGCAGACTGGGATTGCGGTTTTTTCGCCTTGGTAGTCACCAGGTCGCCGTCAATTACGGCACTGCCCTGAATAAGGTCTTCCAGTGTGCCATCTTCAGCATCCACTAAACCCACTTCGCGCAGTAAAGAGTCCACTAACGGGGCATTGGCGCGGTAGTTAAGTGCCGCGCTGGTAACCTGATCCGCCAGGCCAGCACCGCCGCTTTCGCCATTACCGCCAGCACCACCAAGACTGTTGCCATAGCCTTGTAAAATCTTAATGCCGTCAATGTTTTCTAAAGGTTTAACCGCATTGGCGATAATGTCTGGCAGTATTTTAAGAATGGCCAGAGACCGTTGCAGATCAATCTGTTCGTCTTTAAGCGTGTTTTCGGCTTCATACATGGATTTCTTACCGGCCGCTTCCACTGCAAACACTTTCTCGTCGGCTTCGGCTTGCAATTTCTTGGCATCGGCGCTGGCCCGGGCTTCGGTAAGAATGGCCTCTGAAGTATTAATCGCCGCTTCACGTTTCGCTTCAGCTTCAACGGTAATGTTCACCGCTTCACGCTCTGCTTCCTTACGGGCGTCGATCACTTCAATTTCCATGCGGCGATTGGCTTCTGCTACCTGGCGGGTAGTGATAACGGCTTCTTCTTTTTCTACTTTGAGCTTCTCAGCTTCGGCCGCTTTGGCCCGTGCAGCCGACTCTTCTTCTGATTTACTGGCAATGGCGATTTGCTTGTTCTGCTCAGCCACTTCAATTTGTTGCATTTGCAGAATGCGCGCTTCGTCGATAGCTTTACGTTTTTCTATCTCGCGGGCTTCAATGGTTTGCGCTTTTTCGATTTCTGATTCTGAAATCGCTTTCTCTTTAGCAATTTCAGCCTGGCGTTCTTCCTGGTCTTTTTGCTCGCGTTGCTTGGCGATTTCGGCCTTTTGCTCCTGGCGTTTGAAGGCCAGCGATTGTTCCTGCTGGATGCGGGCTTCTTCTTCGTCGCGTTTAATATTTAACGACAGTTTTTCCGCTTCCAGGTTACGCTGTTCAATCTTAATTCGGTTTTCTTGCTGAATATCGTTCGTTTCTTTGCGCTTTTCTTCAATGATTTTAGCTAACCGGGCCCGGCCTTCGGCATCGAATGCATTGTTTTCGTTAAAGAATTGCAGGTCGGTCTGGTCGAAGCCGGTTAAGCTCACCGATTCCAGCTCCAAACCGTTCTTTTCCAGATCGTTAGCTACACTTTGCTGTACCTTTTGCACAAAGTCGGCACGCTGCTCGTGCATTTCGGTCATGGTCATCTCCGCCGCTACTGCACGCAGTACGTCAACGAACTTGGATTCCATGAGCTTTTTGACTTCTTCGGCACGGGTAGTACGTGTGCCCAGGGTTTGTGCCGCCATGGAAATGCCGGCGGCGTTTGGCGCTACGCGCAGGTAGAAATCGGCTTTTACATCTACCCGCATGCGGTCTTTGGTGATCAGCGCATCTTTAGAGGTTTTCTCTACCTCAATGCGCAGGGTGTTCATGTTGACCGGAATAATTTCGTGAACCACCGGCAGTACCAGCGCGCCACCATCTTTAATCACTTTCTCACCGCCAAGGCCGGTTCGAACAAAGGCGGTCTCTTTTGTGGCCCGGGTGTATAAACGGGCAAAAATAAAACCAATAACGAGCAGGCCAATGACGGCTGCGCCAATCATTACCAGCATAAAAGGTAAATTACCTAATCCTGAAGTTTCCATAGTTACAGCTTCCATCGTAAAGAGTTAAAGGTCGGAATAGCGACTTGCTAACCAGCGGTAGTCCCGCTTTTGTATTAATAATATTTTTTCGCCCTGGCTGAATTGCTCATCAGGCTCAAGGGGCTCTACCAGCAAATAGTGTGGCTGGCCATGGGCATCAACAAATTTGCCCTCTGCCGGGCTGTTCTGGCGGGCAACGCCAACGGTGATGTGACCAACCGTGCCAACCAGTTCATCGGCTGTGGTGGCTGATGACTCCTGTTTAGGGAGCAGGCGGGCGATAAAGGTGCCGAACCGGGCCGTGAAAAACAGGCCGGCTACCACAGCCAGAAGCGTTATCAGCCAACGGGCAAAATAGGTGTCCAGCAGCGTAAGAGAAAGAAAATTAAATGTCAGACCGGCAGAACCGAAAGTGGTAAGCAGTAATACCAGCCAAACCAGCAGGGGGACTCTATCGAGCGCCAGCCAGCTACCAAACTCGGTAAAACCTGAAGAAGTATCAGCGTCGGCATCCAGTGCCGCCTGATCGTCGACTAGCCCTAGCAGGCTAACCCCAAAAAACATCCCTGCCATTTCCAGAATGAAAAGCGCTATAACAATGCCCAGCGCACAGCTAAACCAGAAATTGGCATCATCTAATAAGAATGACAACATGCCACCGTCCCTGATGGTGAATCCATAAGCAAGAAAATAAGTTTAATCCCAAAGTATTGGGTTGGCAAAACATTTAGAAAAAGCCTGACTGACTTGCTTAAATCAGTGATATCGTTAATCTACTCTGAACAGATTATAATCAGCAGTTAATAACCGCTTTCAGCTATGAAATGCTGTTAGCAAGACAACGGAAGTTCACATGGAAGGCTCTATCCACTATACCTTTGCCGGCTTTTCGCTGGAAAGCGGCACCGGCCGTTTGTGTTACAACGGTGAAGCCCGGCAAACTACAGGTAAAGTCGCGGATTTTTTGCTGCTGCTGGTTGCCAATCCAGGTGAGGTGGTCACCAAAGACCAAATTCTCGATTCATTATGGCCGGATCAATTTGTTAGCGAAGCCTCTATTTCGCGATTGGTGTCTGACACCCGGCAACTTCTCAATACCGATGAACCTGAAAATGAATTTATTCAAACCGTGCGCGGCAAAGGGTTTCGCTTTGTCGCACCGGTTGCCATAAAAGAAAATACCGTTACTCAGCCGTCACCGTCAGCTAACAGCAGGCCTCGCTGGAAGCTGTATGGCGGAGTGGTTTTTCTGGCGGCGCTGGCCTTCGTTGCCGTGTTAGCCGTAGCCAGATGGTGGCAGTCACCGGGTAGCTACGTGGTGGAGGCCGACCAACGAATTGTTGTGCTGCCCGTATGGGTCCAAACCGGCGATATCCAGGACAGCTGGGCGGAGTTTGGCATTATGTCCATGTTCACCCAACAGCTTAGAGAATATCCGGATATTCAGATTGCCGATGTCGACTCGGTATTAAGCGGGCTCAATGCCCTGCCTTACAACGCCAATGCAAGCCCGGCCGACAAGTTTGAACTGATATGTAGCGCGTTGGGTTGCCAGGCATTGGTGATCCCAGAACTTAAAGTACTAAAGGGTAAGCCGGTACTTACTTATCGTATCGTTCAGGCCACCATGCAGTCTCCGGAATTTATTTTTAATCATGCCAGCGTGATGGAATCCGCCCGTCAAATGCTCACCCATGCAGTGGGCCAATTGGTCCCCGTGATGCAGGAACGCCTGGAGCTCAAGCCGCTGTACAGTGACAACCAACGGGCCAATATGCAGTTTGCCATGGGCGTGAGTGCGCTGTATCACGGAGATTACGTTTCAGCGCAACAATCACTGCGTTTAGCTATCCAGCAACAGGATGATTTTTTCTGGGCGCGTGCCTATCTGGCCGATGTGCTGTACCGCACCGGTAATTACCAGGGCGCAGAGCTTGCGGTCACAGCTTTAACCGAGCAAGCCTCATCAGCCCGGGCCGAGCTGTATTTGGGTAACCTTACGGCCAATATTTTGTATGCCAGGGGGCAGTTAAAAGACTCTATCGATGCCTCCGCCCCATTAATTGTAGCCGCTTCAACCGCCAGTGAATATGAGCTTCAGGGCAACCTGCTGATGAACACTGGCTCCAGCTATACGGCGCTGGGGGAGACCGCTGAAGCGATAGATTACTTGCAGCAGGCTATCACCGTGTATAGCCAGTACGAGCTTACTCTTAGAGAAGGGCAGGCCCGCCTGAATCTGGGTAATGCCTTGTTTTTAAGTGAGCCCAACTCGGCCGAATCTACCCAGCAATACGAGCGTGCTGCAGCGATTTTTCGTCAGTTTCAGGCTAAGGCCTATTTAGCTTATGCCTTGTCTGCGCTGGCTCAGCAAAAGCGTCATTTAGGCAGGTTAAAAGAAGCCAGTGCGCTGATTAGCGAAGTAGCTAACTTGTACGCGCAGGCGGGTGATGAGGAAGGCCTACTGTTTGTTAAAATCGAGCAGGCCGATATTGCGGTGCTACAGGACGACCTGGCAGGCGCATTGGCATTGGCCACAGAAGCCTTTGAGCAGGCGGGTAGTCAGTATACTTATGTGCGTTCCTATTCGTCTGCCATGATGGCGCTTATCTACCTTGCGCAGGATAATCCGCAGCCAGTGCCGGCGCTGCTTGCTGAGCAGGACAAGTATGAATGGTTTGATCCCCGCGCTAATTTCAGTTTGCTAAAAGCCAGCTACGCACACTGCACGGGAAAACTAAAACAAGCTTTAGCCGAAGCGCAGGCAGTGAAGGCTGAGCTGGGTGAGCAGTGGTCAGATGCACATCAGGCTTATCTTACTATTTACCAGCAAGATGCTCAGACCGGCAGCAGGCGGTCGGTGGATTATTTGAAAGGGCAGGTAATCGATGGAATTTAACAAAAAGGTCGTTATCAGCAGTCTGGTTTACTGCCGGCATTTCTGGCAATGATTGGTGTAATTTTACTGGTACTTTCGTGGTTACTGCTTCGTTTTGAAGGTAAGTCGCTACGTGCTATTGGATTTAACCAGCCTGTTAAACGCAGTGCAGAATTTGCCTGGGGCATACTGCTGGCTTCGGCTTTTGTTGTGGTGCAGTTTTTACTGATAGCTTACTTTGCCGGCTTTGAGTGGCGCCTTAACCCTGATTTTAATCTGAGAGATGTTTTACTTAGCGCACGCTGGAACGTTAATTCAGTGTTGTTTGAAGAGTTTATCTTTCGCGGTTACCTGCTTTACAAAACTATCTCAATGGTAGGCACTGGACGAGGCTGTTGGTTGTCGGCTGCCGCCTTTGGTATATATCACTGGTTTTCTTACAAAGTGTTCGGCGCTCCGGTACAGATGATTTACGTATTCGTGCTAACGGGCATGTTTGGTTTGATGCTGGCCTACGCTTTTGCCAAAACCGGTTCGCTGTTTTTACCGGTAGCGCTACATCTGGGTTGGAATTTAACTACGGGGATGGTGTTCTCTAACGGCCCATTGGGCGAGCAACTGCTGATCCCTTCTCAAGCAGAAATGGCGGTACTCTCCGTTGTGCAACAGTTACTTACCAGTATAGCAATTCCTATGGTCCTGGTCGGGCTGGTTATCTGGCTGCTGCACTATCAACCCAGTCGCTCTGGTCATTAAGCTCAACTTTTCAGAAACTTTCAGACTTGTCTTCTCCGGTTTTCAGGCTTTTCAGTGTTAATGCTGTCAGCATTCAGGCTGACTCAATATGCCGGAGGCCCTTATGCTTAACCTTACCCGACACCCCTATCGCCTGTGTTTTCTGATTGTCGCCATTACGCTGATTATTCTTATTGCATGCCAGCCCGGGAAAGGTGCGATAAATACCTTCATAAGCGAAACCGATAAGTTTTATACCTGCCCGGACAGCTTTACCTTCGAATCCCGTCATCAGGCGGCGCGCTGCATTCGCTATCCACAGGAAAGCTTTGTTGCGCCTGAGCCCTGTAACGCTCCTTTTTCAAGTTACCGCATGGACTATCAGCATCATCAGGATAGCTGCCTCAGCGCCGCCTCTCAATCAACTGAATTAACCTGCCCTGATGGCGCAGAAATTTATGTTCAACCCGGAAATGATCTTTGTGTAAAGCGTTTGGAAGGCGCCATCAGTGCACCAATGGTGTTAACAAAACGGTAAGTTAACACATTGAAATTAATGGCTTTCAGAAAGTTTCAGACTGGATTCAGGCAACTCAGAAACACAAAGCGCAAAGTGACATGGTCAGGTTCAACAGGAGAAGACCATGGACATAACTCAATACCCAGTAGTTACCCGCGTAACCACCTTAAGCCTGCTGCTCGGCACACTGAGTGGCTGTGATTTATTTAATAAGGACGATGAAACCGAAGCGCCTGAGGCTAGTTTTTCAGTTAATGAAACCAGTGGCACCGCGCCGGTAACGGTTGCATTTACCGATACGTCTGAGGACGGCAGCGAGGATATTTATCAGTGGTTATGGGAGTTTGGCGACGGTAACACCAGCAGTTTGCAAAACCCGCAACATGACTACCCCATCCCGGGCACTTATACCGTGAGCTTAACGGTGACCTCGGAAGATGGCGCTGATACCGAAACCCGTACCGACTTAATCAGTGTTGAAGCCCTGCCTCCGGTTGCGGCGTTTAGCGTAAGTAGCACCACCGGTGATGCGCCTCTCACTGTAACCTTTAGCGAAGACTCAACCCAGGGCACTGGCACAATCAACCAGTGGGCGTGGGATTTCGGTGATGGCAATGCCAGTACCGAGTCATCACCAGAACATACCTACACCGAACCCGGTGAGTACACAGTAAGTTTAACCGTTAGTGATGAATACAGCTCCCACACTGTTACTGCCACTGAGCCTGTTGTTGTGCTGGCGGTACCGCCTGAGGCCGCAATGGAAGTATCGGTAACCTCAGGCGATATGCCATTTACTGTGACCTTTACCGATACCTCTTCTGCCGGCAGCGGTGAAATTACACAACGGTTGTGGGATTTTGGTGACGGCACTACAAGTGAAGAGGCAAATCCGACGCATACTTATACTGAAGCCGGGAAATACAGCGTTACGTTAACCGTGACTGCAGATAGCAGCGATAGCGTTACGCAGCTAGACTGGATTGAGGTAGTCGACCCATATATCACGTTAACCATCAATATGCGTGGCAGCGAAGGTGAAGATATTAGCGACGTAACCGTATTATCCTCTGATTACGAGATTGAAAGCTATTCCAAAAATGAGTATCAACAGCTCTTAATTCGCTTATTACCGCAGGATAACGCCAGTCTCTTAAGGATAGCGGCAGACGGGTATACTGATGCGTTAGTTTATTTCGACGGTGCGATGATTAACCAGAGTAAAAATGTCACCTTCAAAAAGCTGGGACAAGGATTTGAGGTGGACACCACAATCGGCGGCGAATTTGTTACCGGTGATGGTGCAAAATTAACCGTACCGGCTTATTCGTTGCAAACCATTGATGGAACTATTCTTTCCGATACGGCAACGCTGACTATGACTACCGTGGATATTAGTGATGCGCTGGATCGCAACGCCTTCCCTGGCAGTTTTATGGGAGAGGCAACGGATTTGCCAGGGGAACCGGTTGAAATTGCCAGTTACGGTTCAGTGGAAATGACCTTCACCTATGAGGGAGAAACCTTACAACTTATTCCCGGATATACCATGGAGCTGGAAGTGCCCTTGTTTGTGGCACAGCATTTGGGAGGCGATACAGTACACGAAGGCGACAACATTCCGTTCTGGATCCTTGATGAAGAGACAGGGATATGGATGCAGGAAGGCATGGGCGAAGTAGTGACTTCCACTAATAGCCCCACCGGGTTTGCCTTGAAGGCAACTACCAGCCATTTTTCCTGGTTCAATGCCGATGCATGGAGCTATCCTGGCGCAGGTCCTGTCGCCCCAGGCTCAGATCTTCCCGGTGAACAACGTTCCAAATGGTGTGATATCACTATTAATATTACTGGCCCCAATGAAGGCTCAGGTCTGGCCGGGCGCATGGCTAGAACAACGCCGGGCTGGCCTTACAGCGTGATATCTTCCGCTATTACCTATTCTGGGAAGCCGGTTGAATCACGAGTAATGTCGGGCAGTTATTACAGTTTTACCTTATCTGATGGTTTTAATTATTCGAAGCGTTCATTTGTGTGCCTGGGTGAAGATATTGAATTAAACATGACCCTGCCTGATGATGAAAAGCCTCAGTTTACTTCCTGGAGTGCCTCCCTGTTACCCAAGTTTGAGGAAGTAGATGGCCATCAAACCATTACCAAAAACATTCTTACTGTTGGTGGAGGTTTTATTCAGGATGAAGACAATACAGTTGAAGTATATTCAATCGCTATCACTGGTGGAGGAACCCGCTTGCCTGAGGGGGCAGAGGCCAAATATTTAGTAGAGGAAGATGATGCCGCTTCGCCAATTAATGTTTATGCACTGCTGGAAAATAGCTATGGCGACACAAGATTAGACTTTTCACTGTCTTATGTCAGCGAGCAGGCGCCAACGGTTTTCTACTACTATCTTTATGCTGATCTTGTGGGGAAGGCGAGATTATCATGGAAAACAGAAGGGGCAGATAATGTAGATATTGTCTACTTTCCGTCATCTACTCTTGAACAACCGATATCATTTATAGGGAATTTGAGTTATGAGCAGGAAGGTGAGCATAACTTTTTGCTGTCTGATTACGGTATCGATAGCCTTGATGGGTATATTCAAATTCGTTGGTGGAACCAATACGGAGAGCAAATTTACTATATTGAGCTTGCCACAGAGACTCAGTGTTTAACAGATATGTGTTTTGCAAGTTAAATATCGTTTGTGTCAGGAAGCATCGCTTCCTGACACATTTAGTTTCCCCAGCTGGTATAACCGCCAAATCGTAAAGCTGTTCACCATCAGCAAAGTCGCTTCCAGCAATGTACCGCCAATGGAGCCAACAATAATGTTGTTAGCAAGCCAGCAAATAGCACCGCATAAAAACGCCAGGCGCATTTTAATGCCCGACAAACAATACAGCGCATACGTGCCTATGCAGGTGCCTAAGATGGGAAATAAGTCGTACCACACATCGGCCAGATAAATTCCCAGTGCCAGCGTAATCACAATAAACAGGTAAGCCACGATGCGTGAGCGGGTTTTAATCGACAAGCCGGTTCTTACCACGGATAACAACGCACTCAAACAGGCGGTAGTGGCGCCAAGTAGCGCAAAATGCAGGGCGTGATTCAAGTTCATCACTACCATCATAATGCGCAGATGCTGATCGTCTTTCTGATAGAAACACAAAATGCCGAGCACAAAGCTCAGCATGCCAAACGCTTGGGCGAGATTAAATTCGGGTAAGTCGGGTAGCAAAATAAACGGTTTGGTGATTATTCGGGTTTAAACACGCCAATCACGTTGGCGTTTTTGCTGGCAGTTTTCACTTCTTCCTGGGGTTGTGATTCGGCATAGCCGCACTCCACACAGGTAAGCTTTTCGATGTTGTTTTCGAAAAATAACATAATGGTGTCGGTGGCTTTGCATTTGGGGCAGGTGGCACCGGCAATAAAGCGTTTTCGTTGGCGTTGACTCATGGGGTAAACCGTTGTGAATAATTAAGGTTGTTACGCACTGCGCGCAAATGCAGATCGCTTGCAGCGCTTCTGGTAAACTACGCAGCCAGACTATGTTATCACAGGTATTCGCAGTTTTATGATCCAGTTATCCGACGTCACCTTGTTGCGCGGCAGTAAAGTACTGCTGGATGGCGCATCGGCACAGGTTTTTCCCGGCCATAAGGTTGCCCTGATTGGCAGCAACGGCTGCGGTAAGTCCAGCCTGTTTGCTTTATTGCGTGGTGAGCTGAGCGTGGATGCCGGAGACTGCGCAGTGCCTGCCGACTGGCGAATAGTGAGCGTGGCCCAGGAAACGCCGGCAGTAGAGCGCAGCGCCATTGATTATGTCATCGACGGCGATAGTTATTTACGCGGCCTTCAGCAAAAACTCAGCGAAGCCGAAGAAGCCCACCATGGCGAAGATATCGGTAAATACCATGATTTGTTAGCGCAGGCTGGAGCTTATGATGTAGAAGCCAGAGCCGCCACTATTCTGGCCGGTTTGGGGTTTGCTCAAAGTCAGCTTACCGCACCGGTTACCGATTTCTCGGGTGGCTGGCGTATGAGGTTGAACCTGGCTCAGGCACTGTTGTGTCCGTCAGACTTACTGCTCCTCGATGAGCCCACCAACCACCTGGATTTGGATGCCGTGATCTGGCTGGAGCGCTGGTTGCAGCGTTATCAGGGTACGCTGTTACTCATTTCCCACGATAAGGCGTTTATCGATAACACAGTGGCGCAGATCATCAGCGTTGAACAGCAGCAACTGATTGCCTACACCGGTAACTACTCAAGCTATGAAACCCAGCGCGCCGAACGCCTGCGGTTGCAAGATATTGAATTTCGTAAACAGCAGGACAAAATCGCACATTTAGAATCGTTCATTACCCGCTTTAAAGCCAAGGCCAGTAAAGCCAAGCAGGCACAGAGCCGCATTAAGCAGTTAGAACGGATGGAAACGCTGCTGCCGGCCCATCATGCCAGCCAGTTTAGTTTTGAATTTAAAGCGCCCACCGCATTGCCTAACCCGCTTATTCAGATGGAAAAGGTCATGCTGGGCTATGGCGAGCATATCGTGCTGGAGCAGGTAAAACTTAACCTGGTGCCGGGTAGCCGCATTGGCTTACTGGGCCGCAACGGTCAGGGTAAATCCACGCTGATTAAATTACTGGCCGGCGTGCATGAGCCGAAAACCGGGGTATTTACCACGGCTAAAGGGTTAAACGTGGGGTATTTTGCCCAGCATCAGCTGGAATATCTGGATCCTCAGGCCTCGGCCTTACTGCATTTACAGCGTCTCGACAGCAAAGCCACAGAGCAACAACACCGCGACTTCCTTGGCGGCTTTGGCTTTCACGGCGATGAAGTCACCGGCCCGGTAGCGCCCATGTCCGGCGGTGAAAAAGCCCGTTTAGTGCTGGCTCTTATTGTGTATCAGAAGCCGAACCTGTTGCTGCTCGATGAACCAACTAACCACCTCGATTTAGAAATGCGTCATGCGCTGAATATGGCCTTACAGGGCTTTGAAGGGGCCATGGTGCTGGTATCGCACGATCGTTTCTTATTAACCGCGGTGTGCGAGGAGTTTTATCTGGTCGACAGCGGCGAAGTCGCGCCATTCAGTGGCGATTTGGATGATTATCGCGACTGGATCCTCGCTCAGCAATCGGTGGATAAAGCGGCGAATGCCGAGCCGGTGGAAGACAAGCCCAAGGTTGATCGCAAAGCGGAAAAGCGCCGCGAAGCTGAGTTTCGTCAGTCTACTGCTCACCTGCGCAAGCAAATCCAACAGTCTGAAAAGGCAATGGAAAAGCTCAACGCTTCGCTGGCAAAGGTTGAGGATGAGTTGGGGCGTAGCGAACTCTACGAAGCCGACAACAAGCCCGAGTTAATGAAGTTTCTGGATCAGCAGGCAACTCTAAAATCTCAAATAGAGGATGAAGAGATGCAGTGGCTGGATGCACAGGAACAACTGGAAGCGGCTAAAGACGCCTATGACATCAGTGCCTGAGCTAACACCTGAACTGTTCTGGCAACACAGCCTGCAGCACTACGCTAAGCCTAGTGTTGCGGATGCCTGCCTGGCATTACAGGATAACTATCAGGTAAACGTTAACCTGCTGCTGTTTTATCATTGGTGTTTTACGGTAAACCAACCGTTACCCCAGGCATTGCGTAAAGCCCTGGATGAAGCAGTCGCGGCAACCGAACCGGCCATCCAAACACACCGTGTCAGGCGCCGCGCGGCGAAGGGTAGCAGCGACTACGAGGCGCTTAAGCAGCAGGAGCTTGAGCTGGAAGCGGCACAGCAGGCAGAATTGCTAGCTGCCTACCAAAAAATAATGGGGTCAGAGTTACTTATTGCAGATAATATGGAATTAAGTAACTCTGACCCCATTATTGAATTAGTCACAGCTAACCGGCTGTTGAGCTGGCTGAACCTACGGCAAAATTCAGCAACTCAGGATTTAATCACAACAGTATTACAGGCATGACCATACGGACCAATCAATCACACGGAAGCATTGTTAAAAGCAGTTTTGTTGCGCCGCGCTGGGCACGTAACCGGCATATTCAAACTATCTGGCCGCGCTTTATTCAGCGCCGACTACCACTGAAGCACACCATGGAACGGATAAAGCTTGATGACGGCGACTTTCTCGATTTAGCCTGGGGCCCGGCGCCGCAAACACTCACCGGGCTGGTGATCATGTTTCATGGCCTGGAAGGGTCCATTCATTCTCATTACGCTAACGATATGATGGCCACACTCAGTCAACATGGCTGGCAGGTGGTGCTGATGCATTTTCGCGGCTGTAGTGGCGAAGCCAATTTAACGCCGAGGGCGTATCATTCTGGTGAAACCGGCGATCCGGCGTGGGTGATTAACCTATTACATCAGCGTTACCCGGCTACTCCCAAGGTGGCGGTAGGGTTTTCGCTGGGCGGTAATATGTTGCTCAAGCTGTTGGGTGAACACCCGGACAGCCTGGGACTAACCGCAGCGGTAGCGGTATCAGCCCCACTAAAACTCGATGAATGCGCCACCAGTGTGAACCAGGGTTTTTCAAAGGTGTATCAGAAATATCTGCTCGGCAGCATGAAGCAAAACCTGCTGAAAAAAATGCAGCGCATTGATTACCGCGATATATTGCAAATCAGCGAAGCCGACGTAGAAGGCATACAATCCTTCTGGCAGTTTGATAACCTGGTGACAGCGCCTTTACATGGTTATGCCGATGCCAAAGACTACTACGAGAAATGCAGTGCCTATTACTTTTTAAAAGCGATTCATTGTCCAACGCTTATTCTTCATGCGCTGGACGACCCTTTTATGAATCATCTTGTTATCCCCCAAGAGCAGGAACTGGCTCACAGCGTAACCGTAGAATTGAGTGAAACCGGCGGCCACGTGGGCTTTATGCAGGGCACGCCCAGCGCACCAGAAGTGTGGATGCACCAGCGTGTACTGCGTTACTTCAGCGATTATTTACCCACCACATCGGAGTTTGCATGATCATTCCTATCGACCAAATCGCACCGGATACCCTTAACAATATCGCCCGGGAATTTGTGCTGCGCGAAGGCACCGATTACGGTGAAATTGAGGCGGCCTTTGCAGATAAGGTTGAGCAGGTGATTGCTAAATTAAAAAGCGGCGAGGCAATACTGGTGTATTCCGAACTGCATGAAACTGTGGATATCCGCCCGGCTGACAGCTATCAGGCCGATGCTGAAGAATAGATCCCGTCGGTCGAGAGTCTGTAAAACCTCAAAATCTTTTCAAAGTATGTCAGAGTGTTGACCAATCTTTAAACAGCGCGCATGCTGGGATTAATAAAAACAAACTCATGCCGGTTAATGGCACTGGGTTTTGCTAACCATCCCAACTCTAACGACACAAGAGAACACTATGAGAAAACTCTCTGTTATTGCAGCGGGCGTCATGTCTGTTTGGCTATTTGGCTGTAGTCAACCGGCTCAGAACGATGCACAGACCAGCAGCGCGGCAGATATGCCCGATGCCAAAACCATTGCCGATGCCGCCAGCGGCGTTGATATGAACGTCGATTACAATGTTCCGGTGGAATACTTCACGCTCGATAATGGTCTGAAAGTGGTCTTATCCAAAGACGAGACCGCGCCCACCGTAACCGTTGCCGTGTACTACAACATCGGTTTTCGTAACGAACCCAAAGACCGCACCGGCTTCGCCCATTTATTTGAGCACATGATGTTCCAGGGCTCAGAAAATCTCGGCAAAATGGAATTCATTCAGTTAGTCAATGACAACGGCGGCGTGCTCAACGGCTCTACCCGTTTTGACTTTACCAACTATTTTGAGATTGTTCCCGCGCATAAACTCGAAACCTTTTTATGGGCAGAAGCCGATCGAATGAAAGGGCTGGCCATCACCCAGGATAATCTCACCAACCAGCAGGGCGTGGTGAAAAACGAAGTTAAAGTCAACGTACTTAACCAGCCTTATGGCGGTTTCCCGTGGCTGGATATGCCCCAGTACGCCTACAATAACTGGTATAATGCGCATAACTTCTATGGCGATCTGGCCGACCTCGATGCGGCCAATCTTGAAGACGTCGACGCGTTTTTCGATATGTATTACGCGCCCAATAATGCTGCGCTGGCGGTGGTGGGTGATATCGATGTGGCTGAAGCAAAAGCCCTGATCGAGAAGTACTTTGGTGATATTCCGGCGGCTGAGATTGCGCCTCAACCAGATTTATCTGAGCTACGCCAGGAAAAAGAAAAGGTCTTCAATAAGTACGACAAGCTGGCGCCTAAACCCGCTTATGCCTTTGCTTATAAGATGCCGCCGCGGGATACTCCTGAATACTATGCTATGGGTATTATCGACCAGATCCTGGTACAGGGTGAAGACAGTCTGTTGTATCAGGAACTGGTAAAGAATAAACAGATTACCGGCAGTGTGGGCGGTGGTATCAACTACCTGCTGGGTAATATGTTTAACTATAACGGCCCGATGCTGTGGATGAGTTCGTTTACTCATGATGACACCGTGAGTCAGGAATCCATTACCAGTGCCATCGACTCTGTGGTGAATCAATTGGCGGAAAAGCCGCTCAGCGAAGAAGAAATGTCCCGGGCAATTGTGAAGATCCGCTCCAGCCTGTTTGATTCCATTGATGGTTTTTATGGCTTTGGTCGTGCCGATTTGCTGGCCAGTTTTGCTTTGTTTGATGATAAACCGCAAAAAATTAATGAGCTGGAAGGCAACTTTAAACAGGTCACCCCAGAACTCATAATGCAAACCGTAAAGGACTATCTGCGCCCTACCAATCGTACCATTCTAACCGTTACCCCCGGCGAAGCACCGGCTAACGAATCAACGGCTCAGGGAGAATAACCATGAAATTAGTAAAAACATTGCTGGCCTCCTCGTTGATCGCAGTACTGACTTTATCGGTGAATGCTAAAGAAATGCCCCCGGCTGGTGGAACGCCGGGTGATTTTACCGTGCCGGTGACCCAGGAAATGACGTTAGAAAATGGTTTGAAAGTGACGTTTATTCCTTATGGCAGCACGCCTAAAGCCACGGTCAGACTGGTAACCAATTCCGGTAATATTGATGACGGTGAACAAGTCTGGTTAGCCGACCTGAGCTTCGACATGTTGCGCCAGGGCACCACCAGTCAGTCAGCCAAAGCTTTGGCCGAAGCGGTTGCCAGTATGGGTGGCGAGATCGCTACCAGCGTGGGTATGGACTCCAGCTTTATTGGCATGGATGTACTCGGCGAATTTACTCCGGATGCAGTGAGTGTGTTAGCCGATATGGTGATGAACGCCAGTTTTGCCGAGTCTGATCTGGCGCGTCTTAAAACTGACAGCCAGCGTAACCTCACCGTGCAAAAATCCAACCCTTCGGCCATTGCTACCGAAGCATTTTATCAGTCGATTTACGGTAATCACCCTTATGGCCGTTTATATCCCACCGCTGAAAGCCTTTCGGCGGTGACGGTGGCAGACACAAAAACCTTTATTAAATCGAACTTTGTGCCGAACCGCAGTCATTTGTATGTGTCTGGTGTATTTGATCAGGCGGCCGTCAGTAAAGCCGTTAAAGCAGCGTTTGCAGATTGGCAGCAGGGTGATAGCCGCACGGCGAAAACGGTGCTCACCAAACCCGGCCCAACCCTTGAATTGATTGAACGTGAAGGTGCCCCGCAGTCTACGCTGCGTCTGGGGTTAACCGCAGTGGATGCAACGCACCCGGATTACACTAAGCTCAGCGTCATGAATACGCTGCTGGGCGGCGCGTTTTCCAGCCGCATTACTACCAATATTCGTGAAGATAAAGGCTATACCTATTCGCCGCGTTCTGCCGTAATCGACCGGGTAGGCAGTGCTGTGTGGTATGAAGGCGCAGATGTTACCGCCGAAGCTACCGGCGCATCGCTGGTGGAAATCTTCAAAGAAATTGAATTATTGTCTGGTGAAGCGCCGTCGGCAGAAGAGCTTAAAGGCGTGCAAAATTACATGGCGGGTATATTTGTGCTGCGCAACTCCTCGCGTAGCGCGATTATTTCGCAACTGGCCTTTTTAGAACTCCATGGTCTGGATAAGAGTTATCTTACTGACTACGTTAAGAATGTGCATAGTGTGACGCCAGAGGAAGTCAGCAATATTGCCCGGCAATATCTGGATAGTTCGAGGATGCATCTGACCATTGTGGGCGATACGGCAACGGTCACGCCTCAGTTAGAAGAGGTTAAAGCCTTAGAAGCCTACCAGTAGGCGCAAGACAACGCTTAGCAAAACAAAAAAATGCCGGATCCCACATCCGGCATTTTACTTCTGAGGTATAAAAAGCCCCGCCTCGTCCTTGTATGCAGAGCGTAAACTGCTACTTAAAACGCGTAACGGGCAGAAAGCTGAAATACATCCGCGTCGTCCATAAATTCATAATTGGCACCTACCGCAAATTGCGGGTTGAAGTAGTAATAGGCACCGGCTTTAAGGGTAATGTCGCCGTCGTCCAGATCCAGGTAGCCCAGCTCACCATTGAGTTCAAGCTCAGGTGTTAACATGCTGCGTACCCCTGCATTCAGGCTGTAGCCATTGTCATCGTAAAAATCCGCATCAATGCGTTCGAAGTTTGCGCCAACATAGGCATCGGTCGTGCTATTTAAAGCTAAGCGATAACCACCACCGAGAGTCAGAGTGGTGAAATCAATGTTGCCGGTCTCTGCCCAGCCAAACTCGCCGTTCACGTAAAAGTTGGGATCGAGTAAATACTTCCCATTAACCTGTAAACCGTCCGGATCGAAGCCACCATCGCCGTCATAGCTCAGGTAACCGCCTTCTACATAGCGCCAGTCGGGCGTATCAGCAGCGGCTGATAGCGAAAACATGGAAGCCGACAACGCGGTGATGACGATAATTGAAGATGCTTTCATCGTGGTACTCCTTAAGAAAAAACATAAAGCGTTTTGCTGTCAGGACTATCGCAAGCATTGGGCCAAGGTGTAAAAATAAGTTAAATAAAAGCAAATTAATGCTTATTAAACAGGTGTTTATATATTTTTGAGGGCGCTTTTTCGAAAAGGTTGGAGTGGTGTTTAGGTTGATTTTTAAACAAGTGTTTTGTGAAAAGTGTTGCTAAATACCTACACCCGATTAGCCTAAAGTATAATTTTCACAGTGTGTTTTTTGAACAGTTATACTCATTATGAATTAATTTAACCTCTAACCTTCTAATAAATAATGTTTTTATTTTAATTTGTGTGCAAAGTAACAAGGTTGGATCGGCATTTGCTCTAGTCACTGTAGTTTTTCTGGCTGCTTTGAATCAAATGGAGATAGCAATGCCACCAACCAAACGGTTTTTCCCTCATTATCTGGCTGCTTTAACAGCCGGCGGTCCGGTTTTCAGTGATCGCACAATCGTTTACTCTGTTCGCACTTTTGCGTGCGTCATTCTTATGCTGTGTGGCGCGGCGGTAACTCAGGCCGAGGAAATCTCGGCGCAAAACCTGCCGCCGGAATCGGCGCCTATTTTAAACAGCGTAATTGAAGAAGCGCGCCAGTCGGCCACTCAGGCTTATGAAACAGACGATCATGAGCTGGCAGACGCGTTAAAAGAAATGAATTACCAAACTTACCGTGCAATCCGATTTAAAGCCGACAAGAGCTTATGGCGTGGTGAGAATCCCTACGAAGTGCAGTTTTTCCACCCCGGCTTTTTGTATCAGCAGCCGGTTACTGTGTATACCATTGGTGCCGATAATCAGCCAAACCGACTTCCTTTCGACCGTGAAGCCTTCCGTTACGACGGTAATGCAGCTCCGCTGGCACAGGAAACCGACGATGACAATGGCTATGCCGGTTTTCGTGTTCACTTCCCGATTAAAAATCAACAATACAAAGACGAATTTGCCGTATTCCTGGGCGCTTCTTATTTCCGCCTGATTGGTAAAGAGCACGTGTACGGCATTTCAGCGCGTGGTCTGGCTATCGATACTGGCCTGCCTGAAGGAGAAGAATTTCCACACTTCACCAAGTTCTGGTTAATTGAGCCGGGTCAGGGTGAACCCATGATGATCTATGCCCGCCTGGAGAGCCCTTCGGTAAGCGGAGCGTATAAATTTATTATTACCCCGGGTGACGAGACCAACGTTAAGGTACAAAGCTGGTTGTTCGCCCGCGAAGACGTTGCCAAGCTTGGCGTTGCCCCTTTCACCAGTATGTTTTTATACGGTGAAAACACCGCCGTGGTACCCGATGACTATCGTCCGGAAGTACACGACAGTGATGGCGTGAATATGATCACCGAAAACGGCGAACAAATCTGGCGTGTGCTGACCAACCCCTCGCAACTGCAAATCACGTCTATGAGTGACAGTGCGCCAAAAGGGTTTGGTGTAATGCAGCGCGACACCGACTTCGCCAGCTACCTTGACGGCGAAGCTAATTATCATCAGCGTCCGGGTTTATGGGTAACACCACAGGCGGGTTTTGAAAAAGGTCGTCTGGAAGTAGTGGAAATCCCCACTAAATCTGAAACCCATGACAACATTGTGGCTTACTGGGTACCTGAAGCGCCGTTTGTGGCAGGTGAGAGTCGCTATTTTGCTTACCAGCTTGAAACGGTAACTGGTGCCCGCAACAGCGACTTAGCGACGGTTGTTCGTACGCGCCAGGGCGCAACGGTATTACCGGGCGAAGAGCCGCAAGAGTCACAAACCCGCCGCTTTTCCATTGATTTTAAGGTACCTGAAGGCATGAGCATTGCTCCTGAGATGCTCAACCTCACAGCTACCACCAACCAGGGGCAGATTCAGCAAGCGCGCGTGTTCCCGGTTAACAACGGCAAATTATTGCGCGCTACCTTTTTGCTAACCCCGCAGGCCGGTCAGCCAGCGGATATGCGTCTTTACATTCATCAAGAAAACCAACGTGTCAGTGAGGTATGGAACTATGTCTATCATGCAAAATAAAACTCACTCGGACTCTGAAGGCAGTACTCCAAAGGCAACGCCGGTATTACGGGCGTGGGGATCAGGCGTACGATTATCCATAATGGCGATTCTGGCCATTCCCACCGCAGCTTTAGCCGGGTGGAGCCTGTATGAAATCTTTTCACCAAACCGCTTAACCGAAATGGAAATCGCCCAGCTGGCATTAAGTATGATGCTGTTTCTGTGGTTGGCGATGTCATTCTGGACAGCCGTAATCGGCTTTGTGCTAAAGCTGTTTAATATCGATCCGCTCAGTCTGCGCAAAGCGCTACCCGCACCGCGTACCGATGCCCCGTTAACCAAGCGCCACGCGGTGGTGATGCCGGTGTATAACGAGGACACCCGCCGTATTATGGTGGGGTTTGAGGCCTGTGTGCGCGAGCTGCTGGATACCGATAACGGCAAGCAATATGACTTTTACATGCTCAGTGACACCACCAAGCCGGAAATGGCTGAGGCCGAACTGGCCGCCTGGGAAGCGCTAACTGCTCGCTTGGGCGATAAAAGCGGTCAGGTGTTTTACCGTCGTCGCGAAAAAAATACCGGCCGTAAAGTAGGTAACCTGGCCGACTTCTGCCAGCGCTGGGGTAATCGCTATGAAGCCATGATTGTGCTGGATGCCGACAGTATTATGTCGGGCGATCGCATGAACGATTTAGCCTATCGCATTGAGCAAAACCCGGACACGGCGCTGGTACAGACCATTCCTATGCCGGTGCGTCAGCACACCTTCTTCGCCCGGTTTGTGCAGTTTGCAGCGCATCTGTACAGCCCGATGCTGGCAACCGGTTTGTCATTCTGGCAAACCGACAGTGCTAACTATTGGGGCCACAATGCCATTATCCGCGTGGAGCCTTTTATGCAGCACTGTGGATTACCAACGCTGGAAGGCAAAGAGCCCTTTGGTGGCGATATTTTAAGTCATGACTTTGTGGAAGCGGCCTTATTACGCCGTGCTGGCTGGCAGTGTTTCTTGTTAACGGACACCACCGGCAGTTACGAGGAAGTACCGTCTAACATGATTGAATACGCTACCCGCGATCGCCGTTGGGTACAGGGCAATATTCAGCATTTGGGATTACTTGGTGTAAAAGGCTTAAAGGCAACTAACCGTCTGCATTTTCTGTTTGGTGCATTTGCTTATATTTCTTCGTTGCTGTTGTTGCTGGTGTTGGCATTTGGTACCGCCGATGCCTTATACCGCGCACTTACGCCGGTAGAGTTCTTCACCGCTGAATATCAGTTATTCCCGGACTGGCAAATTGCCCGACAGGGGTTAATGGTGGCCACCATGTGGGGGACTGCAGCGTTGTTATTCATGCCTAAAGTACTCGGTCTTATTCTTGCGTTAATTCAACGTCGAGACGAGTTTGGTGGTGCGTGGCGCTTAATTAAAGGCGGCGTAATGGAGCTGGCCATGGCCATTCTTATTGCACCGCTGATGATGTTCTACCACAGCTACTTTGTGATCAGTGTATTTGCTGGCATTTCGGTGAAGTGGGAAGCACAGGCCCGTGAAGGCAGCATGGTACCGTGGATGGACTCACTTAAACGTTCAAAGGTTGCGACTATCGTCGCTTTAGCCTGGGGCGCAGCCACTTTCATCTACACACCGGCTCTTTTTATCTGGCTGTTACCGGTACTAATCGGACTCATTCTGGCAGCCCCGCTGATTCGGATTACCTCAAGCCTTGGTCTTGGCCGGGCAGCTATGCGCGGTGGTATTTTTGTGATTCAGGACGAAATCAACGAATGCCGCGCGTTAAAACGGGTACGGATTGGTATGGCGAATATTGGCCAAAGTGAATCTAACAATGTTAAAGCGCCGGTGCCTGCATTACCAGAAAGCCGCTGGGAGCCCATGGTGATCCAGGATTTCAGTGCTCACCCTGAACCTCGTGGGCCTTTGGCGCCTGAGGCAGCCTGATAACTATTACTAAAAACCGTCGTATGACGGCTTTTTGTTAAGGCTGTAATGTTCCTTATTTGTGGTGGTTGTCGTCTATTCCGATCTATTCCGCGCGACGCCGCGTAGCTAACTTGTAGTTTTGTATAAAGTACGGGGTTAAAAAAACGGTGTTCCCAGCTTAAATTGTACCCGGAGGTTCACTCAGCTCACCCGCTTTAGAATGAATGGAGGCAGTATGGAAGAGAGGCAGCAAAGTACGCCATCGCTATTACTCGCACTAACACCTGTTGTGTTGACACTGATTATTCTGGGCACGCAGATATTTTACTTCGGTGTATTCGAACCCCATATTCCGCTGGCAATTGGGGTGGCGTTGGCCAGCTTTGTGGGGATTTACCTGGGGCTTAGCTGGGAAGATATTCGCACCGGTATTTTCAAAGTTATCCATGTGGCTTTACCCTCAGTAAGTGTACTGATTGTGGTGGGTATGATCATTGGGATATGGATTGCCAGCGGAACGGTACCGACCATTATTTACTACGGCTTAAAAACATTATCCCCCGAGATTTTTCTGGCGGCTGGCATGGTGATATGCGCGGTGGTAGCCGTGTCGCTCGGCACCAGTTGGGGAAGTGTCGGAACCGTTGGCCTGGCATTAATGGGCATTGGTGACGGGTTTGATATTCCGGTTTACTGGACCGCTGGTGCGGTCGTCTCCGGCGCGTTCTTCGGCGATAAGGTCTCGCCACTATCTGACACCACTAATCTTGCTCCGGCCGTCACCGGCACCGATGTGTTTTCACACATTAAAAATATGATGGCGACCACTATTCCCGCCATGGTCATTGCTTTGCTTATTTACATTGGGGTCGGTTATTTTGTCATTGATACCCAAAGCGTGTCGTTTGAAAAAATTGAAGGGATTACGGCGGCGTTAGACAGTAATTTTTATATCTCTGCCTGGGCCTTGCTTCCTGCTTTAGTGGTAATGGTACTGGCGCTGAAGAAATTCCCGCCACTCCCCTCATTATTTGCAGGGGTCATTGTTGGCGGCGCGTTTGCCATGGTTACACAAGGGCAAAGCCTGCAATCAGTGTTTGATTACGCCAATAACGGCTATAGCATTCAAACCAATATCAGCGAAATAGACAACCTGCTTAATCGTGGTGGTATTCAATCCATGATGTGGACTATTTCGTTAGTACTCATTGCGTTAAGTTTCGGTGGTGCCCTGGAAACTACAGGCTGCCTGCGCAGTATCATTAATTCCATTAAGAGCAAAGTGAAAACCTTTGCCGGTACCCAGGTTGCCTCGGTAGGTACGGCGTTTACCACCAATCTGGTGGCGGGTGACCCCTATTTATCGGTAGCATTACCCGGGCGAATGTTTTCGCCTGTTTATCGCGGTATGGGGTATTCAACGTTGAACTTGTCGCGAGGCATTGAGGAAGGGGGCACATTAATGTCGCCCCTGATCCCCTGGAATGCCGGTGGCGCGTTTGTTATCTCGGCCCTTGGTCTTGGCATTGCTGGCGATAGTTTAGAGAACTTACTGTACATTCCCCTGGCCTTTGCTTGCTGGACGGCGCCGTTAATAGGCATAGCCTATGCCTACTTGGGATGGTATTCGCCCAAAGCAACCGACGAGGAACGCGAAGAATGGGAATCATCAGGCGCTGATATCGCCAAGTTTAATGACGACGGTACACCGGTGGCGAACTAGGACGTAACAAGGTATAGCGCGGTAAGTTTATCGTTACCCAAGATGGCATGATGTGTGAAGAACCCGGCGGTGAAGACATGCCGGGTAAGTTTGTAACCAGAAATCGCGAAGCCTATCGCGTCGATAAGCAAATCTCTGTATTGCTCCAGAGAACCACATTTTCTTGTTTCCATTTCTCTGCTTCAACACTCTTGAGCTTGTCTTTAAGTGCTTGCTCTAACGTCGCAGATAAATTCACTTTTAAGCTCCGGGCTTTCTGCAATAAGTCGCTGTTTAACCATCACTGAATGTATGCAGATACAGCGCTTCCACTTTATCCCTGGCCCACTGCGTTTTGCGTAAAAACTTTAGCGACGATTTAATCGACGGATCGTTATTAAAACAATTGACTCTGACTTGCTGATACAGGCCTTCCCAACCGTAATGTTGCTGCAAGCGAGTAAGAATCTTTTCCAGCGTCAGGCCGTGTAACGGATTATTGGGTTGTTGGTTCAAAGTGGATGCCCTGTAAGGATAATCTTATGACTATTATCGCGTTTACATGATGGTCTGGAAAGCCCTGATGAGAGTTTGTTAGCAGGTTTATTTCGCGGCTAGCGGCAACAGCCTGTTCAGTTCACACTTAAATGATTTACCCACTTTGAGTCGCATTTGATTATCCAGCATCACAGAATCGCTGTCTTTACCGATAACCGAGGCATTACGGACCACAAAAGATTTGTGGATCTGGGTAAAGGCCTGCTCGGGCAGTTCTGCCAGCAGCTTCTTTAAGGTGCTGTTGGCCAGTAGCATGGCATCGCCCTGCCACACTTTTACGTAGTTGCCATAGGCTTCCAGATAGGTGATATCACTTAGTGTTATGCGGCGTAGCTCGCGGTCTACTTTTATTACGATTTCCTGGGGGGACGTTGAAGGTTGTACCAAAGCGCTACGTTGGCGCACTTTAGCCAGTGCCGCGGTGAGGCGTTCTGCACTGACCGGTTTTAATAAGTAATCGGTGACATCCAGTTCAAAGCCCTGCAGGGCAAATTCTTCATAGGCGCTCACAATAATTACCTGGGGACGGTTGGCCATTACGGTCAGCATGTCCATGCCGTTTAGCTGGGGCATATTGATGTCGAGAAACAGCAGATCTGCGTTGTTGGAAGCTAACCAGGCCAGCGCTTCGGTGGCGCTATAGCATTGCTTGACCACCTGCATATCCGGGTGAATGGCGAGGTGATGCAAAATCACTTTATGCGCCAGAGGCTCATCATCCACAATCAACGCTGTTAGCATGGTGCCAGCTCCATTTGCAGGCGGGTGTACCAGGTAGCGCCGCGCTGTTCGCTGATTAACTCGTGACGGTTGGCAAACTGCAGGCTTAGCCGACGCTGTAGGTTTTCAAGACCGAGCCCGCTGTTGCCTTTGTCGGGCTGAATATGTCCATCTTGCACTACCGGATTTTCACATTCAAATATCAGAAGGTTGTTGTTGAGAGTGAGTGTTAACTTAAGTTCGCAGGGTTTGGCGGCTTTTTCGATACCGTGTTTAAATGCATTTTCCAGCAAAATAATTAGCAACAGCGGTGGCAGTTGCCAGCGCTCGGGGTGCTCAGGCCACGCACAGTGAAACTGGCAGTCACCGGTAAAGCGCAGGGATTGCAGGGCCAGATAGTCTTGCAAATAGTGAATGTCGTCGGCCAGGGATACCTGCTCTTTCTGCCCCTGATAAACGGAGTAGCGCAGCAGTCCGGCCAGCTTTTCCACCATGTCCGGTGCCTGTGGCGAGCGTTCCAGGCATAGCGCGTACAAATTATTCAGCGTATTGAACAGGAAGTGGGGGTTCACCTGTTGCTGTAGCAGTTGTAATTCGGTACGGGTTTGTCGGCGGGCAATATCCGCTAGTCGGGCATCTTGTGATTTGCGCTCAAAGGCCAGGATAATAGGCGTGCTGAACACCAGCAACCAAAAGGTAAACTGATAGTTAAAGGGGTCAAAAGGGTTGTGGTTTTCCGATGCAATTAAGGTGAATTCCACTATGTTGTTGAGCGGCATAAGCAGTAGCAGAGCGCTGACAGGCGCACTAAAGAGAAGTATAAACACCAATCCACCGGCCAGAAAGGGAAGTAAGCCATGCACTGCCAGTAAATGGCGGATCAGCACATAACGGTTAAACCCATATACCCCAAACAACACCAGTGCCATCAGGCTGAACTGCCAGAAATAATGCATAAAAAGCGGCAACTCACTTGCTACCTGGCCTAAGTCGATGATCATCTGCAGTGGCTGATTGACCATGGGATCTTTGGTATAAAGAAACACGCCAGCCATGGTAAACGACCAGATAAACAAGCATAACGCCACCATGGTATCCAGCGATAGCAGGTGAGAAAGCCAGCGCCGGGGCCCTTGTTTAACCCGTCCATAAAAGTGGTGTATAAACCACAATACACTGGCGCCAATACCCAGCAATACGCCCTGTATTTCCAGCAACTGCCACTGGCCATAGGCACTGTTGGTATGCGCCAGAATATTGGATAACAGCGGATAACCGATAAAGCCGGCAGTCCAGACCAACAGCGCTTGTTTGCCAGTGAGTTTCCACGCCAGATAATGACCGACAAAAAACGGTAGCATCTCCAGCAGCAGTTGCGCGTGGATTGCCAGGTAAACACCGGCTTGTGGTTGTTGGTATGAAACAAAACGAATGGACGCTTCCAGTAACAGAGCGGCAAAAATAGGTAGCAGTGCCAAACTGTTATTGCGCAAGTTAACCACCATGTTACTGAGCCCTTGTGTAAGTAATGCGAGTAAAGCCTGCCTGAAAGAGGCGGTTCACACACGCTGCGAATGATGAACCTACGCAATTTAATGATGAAAGTAAAACCTTGTGCAGTAATGCCTTTTGTCACGGCAATGGCGTGCTTTGTCATTGCTCGCTGTTGCGCTTTGAAACGCCGCGTTAGGGTGTGGTCAGTCTCGAATCACAGGATAATGACCACATGCTCACCATGAACCAGGTGTCTAAAACCTACTCTGACGGCACCAAAGCCCTGGATAATATTTCACTCACCCTGCCATCGGGGATGGTCGGTCTGCTCGGCCCCAACGGCGCGGGTAAATCAAGTTTAATGCGCACAGTGGCCTGCTTACAGGCCCCGGACAGTGGCCAGATAACGTTTAACAACACGGATGTTCAGCAATCACCACAACGATTGCGAGAACAGCTTGGTTATTTGCCACAGTCGTTCGGCGTATACCCGCACATGAGTTGCCTGGCATTACTTCACCATATTGCTGCACTCAAGCATATCCCCCGCGTGCAGGCAGCACAGCAAATTGAAGAATTACTCACGTTGACCAATCTCACGGAGTTTGCCAAAAAGCGCGTGAGTACATTTTCCGGCGGCATGCGCCAGCGATTTGGTATTGCCCAGGCATTACTGGGCGACCCAAAGTTATTAATTATGGATGAGCCCACGGCAGGGCTCGACCCTCAGGAACGTCAGCGTTTGCATAGTGTGCTGATCCGGTTGAGTCAGCATAAATTAGTGTTGCTCTCTACACATATTGTGGAAGACATCGAGCACCTTTGCCCCCATGCGGCCATTATGATGCAGGGCGCTATCGTCGACAGTGGCGCCATGCCGGCACTTATTGCACCGATGCTGAATAACGTGTGGGAAACCCCGGCAAAGCCCTCAACTGGTGTGCTGTTGGGAGAGCGTTATCATTTCGGTCAGTCGGTATGGCGGGTTTACCATCATAAAAAACCCGCCGATGATGCACGTGCCTGTCAGGCAACCTTACAAGACCGCTACTTTCTCGAACTCGCCAATCGGGAGACCAACTGATGCTTGTCAGTAACGAATGGCGTTTGTATGTGCGTCAGCCTCTGGTGTGGCTATGTGCGCTGGGCTTGCCCGGTTTGTCTGCGTTGTTGGTTCAGGGGCTCACCGTAGCCGATTTGCATCTGGCTAAACGGCTGACGATGCTGAACATTACGGTGGTCATGCTGGCTTTGCCTGTCGTCGTGGCGGCACTGACACCGCCCTTGCTGCAACGAGACAGGCTCTACAATATGCAGGAGTTAATTGGAGCGGCCAGAGCGAGTCAGTTTGCCCTGCGGCTTAACCGATTTGTGGCCTTTCTGAGTCTGGTGGCGGTGATTAGTTTATGCGGCTCAGTGTTGCAGCTGCTGATGTTAAGTCAGCATCCGTTGTTTGATGCCGGGATAATCCACACGGCACTTAAAAACGGGCTGTTTATTGTGGCGCCGGCATGCTTTCTGTATTGCGCTGCCGCGTTACTCATTGCTCAGCGGATCAATACTGCGCTGCCGGTTTATGCTTTTTCCGCGCTGGTGTGGATAGGTTATGTCATGCTGGCCTCCGTTACGGGGTCGCCGGTTCTGGCCGGCAGTAGCATCATCCATCCGGCTGTATATGATGCCATGTTGGTCATGGACCCGCTGGGTTTTACAGCGGTTTTCGAGCAATTTTCCAGCGGCCAGACACACTGGTTTGTGGATGTGACCATAGTGTTCAATCGCCTGGCCTGGCTGGGAATGAGCCTGGTGTTGGTGTGGCTCGCACTGAATACTCGCCGCGCAGTTAATTCACTGGCAAAGCAAATAAAGTGGCCATTTATTAAGAGGCGGGCTACCCGTCCTCACTTCTCCCCCAACGCGGCTATCTTATACCACCCTTTGTACACACTGGTTATGGCCGCAACCAAAACACTACTGTTAAACCGCGTAATGTTACTGGTTCTCAGTCTCTACGGCGGTGCGATTTTTTCAGAGGTTCTCGCCGCCATCGATTATGCTGAGCCACATGCGGTGCTCACCCCACTAAGCATTGATGCACTGAATCGGGTGGTGTGGGATATGTTGCCCTTTGCTGGCTGTGTGCTCATGGCGTTATGGAGTTGGCAACTGGGCTGGCAAAATCAGCGCACCGGTGCTGCAGAGTTGATTGCTGCGACCCCGGCAACCAGCTGTCAACTGGTGGCCGCTCAGTGTTTAGCGCTGTGCATCGCCTGGGCCACCCTACTGAGTGTAACGGCTATTGCTGTGATGGTGGCACAGATACTGGCCGGTAGTCTCCCTGATGCAGTGGCTTATTTGCGTTTGCTGGCTATGACCGGCATGCCTGTTTTGCTGTTCGGCTGGCTGTGCCTGGCTATTCATCACGTGTGTCGCAGTGCTTTAGGCGCGGGGGGCATTTGTTTGTTATTGCTGGTCGTTAAATTTACGCCGTTACTCACTCTGGCTGGCATTTCACACCCTTTGCTGGATATTGCCGGCACGCCGTTACAGCCCGCCGACTATTTAATCGGGTTTGCGCGCAGCGAGCATACCTTTTGGCGCTACCTGTTAATGTGGCTGACCGTTGCTGTTTGCGGAGTGTGCCTGGCGATCACTAAAACGCATCGGGGGACGGGTTTTGTGTTGCGGCCCTGGCGCACGCTGCCATGTTACGGCTGGGTAGCTATGGGCGTGGCAGGCATAATGTTGTTGGGCTTTCACCTGTTGCTACAGCAGGAGCGCCCCCACATGACCCCGGATGACAGGTATGCCTTACGTGCTGAGTATGAAAAGCAGTTCGGGCATTGGTCGCAGCGCGCTCAGCCAGTTGTTCGGCACATTGATGCCCAGGTGGATTTTTTTCCTGAGCAACGCCAGGCGACGGTTAAACTGACCATGCAACTGGTAAACCTGACTGATGAGGCCATTAACGAAGTGTTAGTAGGCAGCTATCCGGGATTTAAAGCCAATAAATTGGTGCTCAGCCCGGGGCAGTTGAAGACTCAGGACACTCGCTTACAGCAGTCTGTATTTACACTGGCATCGCCCTTGTTGCCGGGGCAAACACTGAGTTTACAGGCTGACATTGTGGTCAACGGGGCGCGTATGTGGTTGCCTGTCGGACATCAAATTCTGTTGCCGGAATACAGTTACCTGCGTGGTATTCCTTTATTACCTAACATTGGGTTTAATCGTCAGTACACGTTGCGGGATGACGTACTCAGAGCCGAGTTTGGTTTGCCGACACTGCAGATGCCCCTCCCCAGTACTTTTGTTGATGCCGCCCCGCCAACTATAATCCAGTCGCACCCGGTGACGATTCGCAGTATTGTCTCATCGCCGGTTTCGCACACCGTGCATGCGCAGGGAGAGCGGGTTAAACAGTGGCTGGACTCAGCGCGCCGCTATGTTGAATTTATTGCCGCCACGCCTGTTCGCAACATTCCGATTTGGCTGGCCACCAGGCAAACGAGTACGGCCCATAAAGTTGAGGCGGGTGGTCAGCAAGTGGATATCCACCTTACAGGCCTGACCGATAACCAGCAGAGCAGTCAACCAGCTGCCTCGCAGGTGGTCCATTTGCAGGCAGTCACCGATACTCTGGATTGGTTTTCTGCTCACCTTACGCCCTATCCTTACAAGCAGTTATCCTTGCTGTTTACGCCAGAATTCGGCCTCAGTGGTTATGCACTGCCGCAGGTTATTTTAATGTCTCATCGGCTTGCCGTGCGCGCCCGCCCTGCAGACACTGCGGGTTTTGATCAACGTTATCGGCGTACCGCGCATGAAGTGGCCCATCAGTGGTTTGGCCATCAGATTGGCTATGGCGTGGAGGCTGATGGTTCTTTTTTAATAGAATCGCTGGCGAAATACGCCGAGCTGGTGCTGATTGAGCGGCGCTTCGGTAAAGAGGCCATGCAATCGCTGGTGGACTATGAGCGGCAGCGCTATAAGCACGCTTTGCGGGGACGGTTAACAGCCACCAGAGCCATTATTGATGCCACCAGTTCGCCGGATGTGTATGCCAGAGCCACCCTGGTATTTGCCCGGCTGCGGGAATTGGTCGGCGATGAGCCTATGGTCAATGTCTTGAAACAGTTACTGGAGCAGAACGCTCCGGGCCGAAAAAGTGTTACCTCGATGGATTTTGTTACGCGGTTGCTGGCTTCAACTGATGCTCAATATCACGAGGAGGTAAAGCAACTACTGCTGGAGAAGGACGTAAAGGGTTTGTTGAAACAAAAAAGGAGCAGATGACTGCTCCTTTTTTATGGGATTAAGCCCAAGGCTTATTCCATTTCAAAGGTCACAGAAAAGGTGACTGGTGACGTTTGAGTAATGCTCTTTAAGCCTGCAATGTTTTGCAGCATATCCAGCCCGGCCGTTAAACCAAAGGTTTCTGCGCCAATCAGGGTGGGCGATACCGTGCTTACTACCAGCGTATCGGCAGACAACTTGCTAACGCTTACATTAAAGCTGACCGGCGCTTCCACACCATGGAGTGATAGCGTGCCGTTAACCTTTGCAGTAGTACTGCTGCCCGCCTTGAGTTTGATTAACTCAGATGGCACGTCGGCAGTAAAAGTGGCTGCCGGGAACTTCGCTACATTAAACAGCTTTTCCTGCATCCGTGTATTACGAATAGGAATGTTGGTGTTGACTGAACTAAGTGGCACCTCAATCATCAGCTTACCGTTGTCTGACACTGAGCCGGAGAGCTCCTCGAAGGCATGCACCTCGGTTACCTGGGCATTTTTGGTCGACATAAAGTGCAGGCTGGATTGCTCTGGTGCAACTGTCCAGGCGGCAAAGGCCGGTGCTACCAGTAAACTGCTGAGAAGAACTAATGATTGCTTTAGCATAAAAACACTTACTCCCTAATATTGAATAATGTCCCGCCACGGCACATTTTGATCGCCCAGTACTATAAAGTCCGGGTTCTCAAGAGTATTACGCTGATTGTAGCTAAGTGGCTCAAAATCAGCAGCATAGATGGCACCACCTGCTTCCGCGACGATGCACTGCGATGCGCCGGTGTCCCATTCTCCGGTAACGCCTAAACGCATAAACACGTCGGCTTTGCCCTCTGCAATAAAGCAGGACTTCAGCGAACAACTGCCTAACGGCAGCGTTTGGTACACCCGTTTGGCGCAGAGTTTAGAAATGACTCGTTCCCGAGGCTGGCGACGACTGATAGCCAGAACCACCACACTGTTGTTCGGGTCATCCAGTTTGCGTACGCTAATCCGGCCATTGGCTTCAGGCGAATCTTTATAAGCACCATGCCCTGTTAAAGCATAGTAGAGGCTTTGTCCGGGCGGCCAGAAGATCACCCCTATCTTAGGCTTGTTGTCTTCAATCAGCGCGATATTCACGGCAAAATCGCCGCTGCGTGCGATAAATTCCTGTGTCCCGTCAATCGGATCGATTAACCAGTAACGCTTCCAGGTTTTGCGTTCTTCCAGACTGGCATGCTTGGTTTCTTCTGACAGGATAGGAATATCTGGTGCCAACCGGGTTAAATGCTCAGTGATAATTTCATTGGCTTTATAATCGGCGCTGGTAACCGGTGATTCGTCGGCTTTCTGAAAGCTTTCGAAGTCGCCCACATCATACAACCGCATGATCGCTTCGCCAGCCGCCAGGGCCGCGTCTTTGGCTATCTGTAGTAAATCATGATCAGAATTATCAGGCATAGTCTGGATGCTCCTTTAACCACTTTTGAGCAAGAAACAGCGCGGCAATACATCGCGCTTCAATAAAGTCTTCGCGAGCCAGCAGCTCTTCCGCCCGGGCTATTGGCCAGCGTACCAGTTCGAGTGGTTCCGGCTCGTCGCCAGGCAGGCTTTCGGGGTATAAATCATGGGCGATAACAATGTTCATTTGAGCATTAAAAAACGTCGGCGCCATATTCACTTTGTGGATGGCTTCGAGTTGTTTCGCACCGAAACCGGCTTCTTCTTTCAGCTCTCGGTTTGCTGCCTCTAAAACGCTTTCACCCTGGTCGATAAGGCCCTTGGGGAAACCCAGTTCGTAAGTATGGGTACCCGCCGCATATTCTCTAACTAATAAGAAGTCGCCATCCTGAACAGCAACAATCATTACTGCACCGCGGCTATAACCTGCCATACGCTCAAACTGACGGGTTGCGCCATTGGTAAACTCCAAATCTACACGCTCAACCCTGAAAAAGCGGCTTTCAGCCACAATTTCGCGCTGATGGATTTGCGGAAGCGTTTTGTCCTTATCGATATTGCTCATGTTGTTTGGGTCAGTCTTTCGTTATCATATTGTCAAACTTAAGGTTAACGTATTTAGAGGAAAAGCGCTTGCCATTTCTGCCCTGGAAAGAAATCAATACCGTCTTGCTGGATATGGACGGTACCTTACTCGACCTCCACTTTGATAATCAGTTCTGGTTGGAGCACCTGCCTAAAAAGCTGGCCGAGAAAAGTGGCCGCTCTCTGGCTGACTGCCGCAAGGAGATGCATGAGCACTATTCACGAGTGAGTGGGCGTATTGAATGGTATTGTCTGGACTACTGGGCGAAACATCTCGATATGGATATTGTGGCGGCCAAGCGGGAGATTGAGCATCTGATTGCGATGCGTGACGATACCCTACCTTTTCTGGATGCCCTGCATAACAGTGGCCGCGAAGTGGTACTGGTAACCAATGCGCATCCTGGCAGCTTGTCGTTAAAAGTTGAGCATACCAAGCTCGATTCGCACATTGATACGCTTATTTCCACCCACGAATTTGGCGTTACTAAAGAATCTCAGGCGTTATGGCATGCTTTACAGGCGCGGCTGGGTTTCGATCCGGCCACCACACTCTTTGTCGATGACAGTCTTAATATTCTGGAAGCGGCTAAAACCTTCGGCGTTGGGCATGTACTGGCGGTGAAAAATCCCGACAGTAAGCAACCCGTTCGGGAGGTTGAAGGCTATCCGGCCATCAGCGATTACCGCACCATAATCGATGATATTACTAATAACCCTTTTGAAAACGCATAAACGGAAACGGTGGAATGAAAATAGTTGTTGGCTCCAGAAACCCGGTCAAGGTAAATGCCAGTCGTGTCGCCCTGCAACAAGTCCTGGGCGCTGAACAGGAATTGGTCGTCATTGGTGTGGATGCGCCCAGTCTGGTGGCTGATCAACCTATGACTGAAGCCGAGACCCGTTTGGGGGCGGTAAACCGTGTAAAAGCCTGTCTTGCTGCCCATCAGGCAGACTGGTATGTGGCCATAGAAGGCGGCGTTGATAACTTTACTGATGGCCCGGCGACCTTTGCGTATGTGGCTATTTGTAATGGCGAGCAGTGGTCAGTTGGACGCAGCGCTAACCTTCCGTTACCCGGTTCGGTTTATGAGTCGCTGGCTGCCGGTGAAGAGTTGGGTAGCGTGATGGATAAGCTGTTTGATACCCAAAACATCAAACAAAAAGGCGGTGCTATTGGCTTGCTTACCCACCATCTGGCCACCCGCCAGAGTGTTTATGAACTGGCCATCATCCTGACCATGGCAAAATTTAATTTTCTGCCGTTGTTTTTGACGTAAACATCTCAGGGTAAAAATGTTTGCCCAAAGGTGCAGCAATGGTGGAGACAGTTTCAATTTCTTTATCGGTCAGACGTTTTTTCCAGGTGTCCAGGCTCGCTTTCGCGTCGCGGGCCTGAAAGCTGGTACCTTTGGCTTCTGAAGGGTTGCCGGAGCTGGTTGTTCCTTCAATGTACGCCTTTGTTGCGGCCGTAAAAGGTAAGTTGAGTGCATCAAACAACTCAGAAAATCCGGAGAGCGGGTCAAGGCTTATTTCTTCGTGATAACAATATTGCCAGTGCGGGTATTCCTGCTGATACTGGCGAATAATTTCGTGTAGAAGTACCCAAAGCCAGGCGGATTTTTCAATAAACGAAAAGCGCTCAGGGTGCTCTGCCAATTCATCTATTGTACTTTGGTAACCTTTATAGCGACTCTCCATTAATGGCTTTTGACGTGCAAAATGACGGAAATCAAATGCCCAGACTGCCGTCTTCAGGCTGGCAGAAAATGCAAACGGGTTGCGGATCATCACCACTACCTCAGCGCCCCATTCCTTATGGAACCAGTCTGAGGATAACAATGCCAGCGGGTCTTTAAACAACATTCTTTGCTTAAACAATCGCATCGAAAAGTATTTAGCAAAGCGACCAGGTGTTTTTATATCCATCCCATTATCAAGGCAAACCTGCAATGCGTAACGCCAGGCTGGCCATTTAATGGTAGTGGACACTGCATTATGGATAGCCGTTTGTTGATGGGAAGAAGCGAAGTGAGCAAACCAGGTTTCTACTTTGAGGTGGGTGCCATCCAACGGGAAGTCCACATTGAACGGCTCATTCACATAATAAATATCACCGGCTTCCGCCAGTGTTCTGCCTACCCATGTTGTTCCTGAACGATGGGATCCTGTAACCAGAATTGGCTTATCGCTGGCCATGTTTTTCCAAACCTTCCATGAAAATTAAAATTGATGAATGTTGTGCCCAAAAAAGACAGCCGCTCAAAGCTCAAACTGAGTGTAACCGTTTGCATCCGGGCGGCCAAAAAACAAGGCTGCCTCATGGACTTCCTGAGGAAGTGACGGGTCGGGTTTGAACTGTCCTTTTACCTTTAACTCTGAAAAATCCTGGCGGGCTGATGCCTGCATACTCAGACCAAAGGCATTGGGCTCTTCTACATTAATCACAATTTGTTCATTCTGGCAAAGGATTTGCGCTGAAAAGGTACCTAACTCGATTGGTCCCTGGGTGCCGGCTACCCGTGCGTTTAACCAGTCGCCATAAGCCATCATTTGGGCGCAGCCCTGAGCAGAATAACTGAGTGTTTCTATATTCACCCGGAAACGGCCTCCGGCGTTCACCGGCAGCGGAAGTTGTACTTCAGAAAGCACACGGTCAACCGGTAAATACAGTAAAAACTCTTCGGCAGAGAGGGCCTGAAAGTCGAAAAGACTCATGCTAAGCGGCCCGTTAAAAGCAATAGATGCGGCATCGCGCATATTACCCGCATCGAGCTCAACAGACAGCTGACCGGTCAACAGCGCCCACGGCGAAACATCCCAGCTCAATTGATTAATCGGAATATTATTGACCACCACCCTGTCGACCTCACCCTGCCATAGGGTACCTTGCACGTTACCCACTTTAATGTTGCCTGGCAGGTCTATCCGGCTGACCACCTGAGAAGCAGGCAGATAAGCAACCAGTAAACACAGATAGAGAAAAATACCGGCTGACAGCCAGCGCCAGTTAATGCCCATCATTTTGTTAGTACCAAACGTCTGACTTTAATAATCCCCGGCGTATTGGCTTCAGCAACGTCGAGCTGTTCAATCACTATTCCCCGGGTTTCTAATTCATTCAACCAGCTAACCAGGTTGTTAAACGGCGCTTCGTCAATCCAAACCTGAATCTCATCGCCCTGCGGCTGCATGCGTGAAATAGACAGTGAGTGGTTACTACTTGTACTGGTTACCAGTTGTGGCAACGACCCTGAAACACGTTTCGGCGCGGATTGGGTGCGACGTAGCTGAGCTGCTTTTTGACTTTGTTCTTCTACCCAGCTAACCAGCTTTTTATTGGTTTCCAGTAACTGGCTCTGCTGACTGATACTTTGATTAAGCGGTGCCCATAAACCCCAGTAAAAAATACCAAGTACAATGACCACGCCGGATAGTACTACCAGGCGCTGCTCTCGTTCTGTCAGAGCGGTAAACTTCTGCTTTAAAGCGTTCATGAGGCTCCCCGGATATTCATGGTGCCAATGACCGTGTCGTCGCGATTATTGATGGCGCCCTGTTCAACAGTGAAGCCTGCGGCCTCTGCGCTGCGTTTAAACGTATCCAATGCATTAAAGTCTTTGCCCTGTGCCTGCATACGGATTTCGGTACGGTTAGCATCAAAGCGGAGTGTTTGTGGCGTGATTTGTGATGTAGCAAAAGCCGTGTTCAGTTGCGATAGCATCACCAGCAGTGAACTGCCGTCGCCGGACTGTTCCAGACGCTGCATTTCCTGTCGCACTTTCAGGCGCACATTGCGGTATGTGCCGATATCCGGAAAGCCTTGCTGTACCAGACTATCAATTTGTGCTGTGAGGTCGGCATTTTGCTGTTGCAGTTGATTGAGTTTTAACGTTTTATCGCCAATGGTCAAAACGATAACCAGAGCCAGCAAAATCATCGGGACACGCCAGACCTGCCATGCCTGACTATGTTGTTTCCTGGGCTTGTATTGCCCTTGCAGCAAGTTAAAAGACGCTTTGCCCACATGTTTGGCCAGAACGCCAATTGCTGGTAGGTCGTCGTTATTGGCGTCCTGATGAATATTCGGTACCGCGTGAAGGTCGATATCGGTCAGTGCGCTCAGGCGAACCGGTTCGGGCTGCGTTTTAGCCTGCAATGCCAGCACACCGGTCAGAAATGCCTGCTCTCCCTGCATGCCTTGCCAGTTTCCCTGGCGAACTAATAATTGCTCTCCCAGAGCCAGTGCTACCCACTGGTTATCTTCGTCATAAGGTAATGCCAGAATATCAGGCAGGATCACATCAGCGGCCAACCCGGCCTGCGCCAGCCAGCCCTGCCATTTCTCCATTTGCCGGTGGCTGACTATCGCTACCGATTGCTCTGAACCCCGTGACGGCCCCATAGCAAAAAATAACTCGCCGATATCTTCGGCCAGCTCGTCTTCCAGCATAAACGGAATGGCATTTTGTAGCTTGCGGTTAACTTTACCCGGCAGAGTAACGTTGCACAGGCGCACATCAGCGCCCGGTACCAGCACGATTGCCCGGCGTAAACTGGTGCGCTCGGTAAGGCTGTCGAGGGCATCGGCACCGGCTAACTCGCCACTGGCTATAACGTCCTGGCTCTGGGCAGACCATACCACCCAGTGCACCGGGTCGTGTAGGTTAGTGCCCAGCCTAACAACTAACTGTTCCATTACTTTATGACTCCAAATTCGCGGCGCAACACCGCTATTTTGCCTGATGAGGCGGCGTTTAACACGGTTGTCATGGCAAACGTTGCTTCATTGTAACGGCTCTTGGTATGTAAAATAAAATACTCTGTGGTTACACTGAACCATTGAGTTTGTTCCGGTTGCAAATTCAATGCTGCAATATCCGGTTCAGCTAAAAATGTATTTACATCATCCCAGCCGTCCAGCGGGCGGGCGGCGATCACCGAGGACGCCTGAGACAGGCTCAGCCCGGTTAAGGCTGCCAACACCGGCGCACGCTCTTCACTCAGGGTGTTTACATTGATCACTAGCTGGTCGTTATCGGGGATCACACAAACCTGAGGCAGCAGATCTTCCAGCCATTCAGCTTCCACCCCATTAACCAGGCGCAACTCTGACTGACTGCTCATCTGACTGTTGGCGGCCAGATAAGGAAAAGCCCGGGACGCGTACTCGCTGTCTTCCGCTCCGTAAGTACGCATACGATCGTCAGTATCAAGCCAGTCTGCCAGTGAGTCCCTAACCGTATCTACGGTAAAGCTGGGGATCTCTTGATTACTCAACTGCAGTAAGCGGCCAAATGCGTTCATGGCTTCTGTGGGTTGCTGGCCGTTGACATTGGTTTGGTTGGCGTTAGGCAGTGCGTTGAGGTTAAAACAGCTTTGCATATCTTCCAGGTTAACGCTGATACCGCCTTCTTCCATAGGGTATTCGAAGGCCTGTGCCCAGGGCTGATTCAGGGTGATTTTATCGCCGGTTTCTTCCATCAGTGTTATCAGTGACATGCGGGCGTACTCTTCAGCGCTTTTGGCGTACCAGTATGCCTGATTACTGCTTTTTATATTGCTGGCACGCTGTACTTGCAGTTGCAGTCTGGCCCCCATCTCTGAAGCGAGGATAGCCACCAGAGCGACTACCATCAGCACAATTAATAGCGCTGCGCCACGTTGCCTGCCCGCCATCATGAGGACTGCTCCGTAAGCGCAAACACCCGCTGGATATCACCCATGTCAGCCAGCGTAATCGTAATTCTGATGCCTTTTGGCAGGGTTTCGCCGAGGTAACTGTCATGCCACGCGGCTTCGCCGGTTTCACTGCCGCCAGTATTAAACTCGACGGTAAAGTTCGTCACGTTGTCGAGGATCTCCCTGACCTTGGGTTCGGTGCCCAGCACACTGTCGACATAAACCGTATTCAGACGCTCTAACTTATTTTCGCGCAGGCGGTAGGCCACGCCCTGTAATGTACTGCGGGGAAGGGCCAGCTTTGGGTTGTGCCAGCCGCCGCGCACAAAGGCCAGGCCTCCGGCGTCGCTGTCGTCGGTTTCTTCTCCGCCTCGCATGACCACACTATTTTGCTGCCCTTCCATGCGCACGGCACGAGGCATTGCTTGCTGGACATCCCGCTCGAGGATCATCATAAAGCGTTGCAGTTGTTGTAACCGCGCAAACTTTTCGCTGGAGAGTTCGTCGCTGTCGATTACGGTGGACAGTAATGCGGTAGATGCCAGCCCTAACATGGCAAAAATCGCCATGGCGATAAGAATTTCAATGAGTGTGAAACCGCGATTGCTCATCAGCTGCTCTCCGCTGGTTTGGCAAAGTAGGTGATCACTGTGGTGATGGTATCGTTGAAATCCTCGTCGAGGCTAACGCTCACTTCTACGGCCTTAAAATCGCTGTCGCCGGTGTCTTTAACAACCTGCTTCCAGTACCAGGTGCGCTCAGCCATCTCGGCCCGCCCCTTGCGGTTATTTTTTAACGGCCAGGGACGCTCCAACTGGAGTGCATTTAACTGATTGTTGGCAACCCAGGTGGCAATGGTAATTTCTTCAATCTGGCCAACGCCGTTAAGATGTTCCGAGGCCGCTTTCATAATGGCGCCACCGGTCATGGCAAAAATAAATAACGCCACCATGACTTCAAGGAGAGTCATGCCTTGTTGCTTGCTGGTTAATCCCATTCTGGTCGCTCCAGTGGGCCGAGTAGCTCGAGCGGCGGCATGTCTTCGCAGTTTAATACATAGTAAGCCGGCAGGTCGTTGGTGAATTCGGGTTCGTAATGAAATACCAGGCTGAAAGGGGTGATCTCCCCGCTCGACATAATCAGGATTTGCGGCGGTGGTGGCGGCGCCTCTTCCTCACCAATTTCAATATCTTTGTCGTTTACGCTCAGTGAACTGTCGAACATCTCCCGATCAAACAACCGGTCTTCGGTTTGCCAGGGTAAGTCATCGAGGTTAAGGGTAAAAAAGAAAGGATCACTCAGGGTTACCGGCTCATACAGGGCATTGCCTTCAATGAATTGCCATTCATCCTCTTCGTTGAGTTGCATAAAACTATATGTGCGGTTTTCCTGGTCAACAAAGATGCCCAGTTGCTGCTGGTTGAGTACCGCATAGTCACTGGCCATATCAATGACTACCTGCAGCCGCCGGGCTTCACGCTCAAGTTGTTCTGACGGATCGGTGGAGAACGCATTAAAGATAACATAGCCAGCTGCCAGGCCCATTAACAGTAACACCAGCATAACTTCAAGCAGCGTAAAGCCACGCTGGCGACTGGCCGCCAACGATGCCAAAGCGAAGCTATGCCGGTGACGGCCTGGTGCACGCATAAAAAGCGCTATACCCTAGTTCAGATAATCATTGATGTTCCAGTTACCAATATCATCGTCGGTGCCGGGTTCACCATCCGGTCCATTCGAGAAGATATCGATGGTGCCCATTTCTCCCGGGCTGATCAGCACATAAGGATTACCCCATGGATCATCAGGCAGACGCTTGATGTAACCATCTGCCGGATAATTACGCGGAATAGGATCCAGGGTCGGCGCACTGACCAGGGCATCAAGGCCTTGTTCAGTGGTAGGGAAACGGTTGCTTTTCAGCTTGTACATTTCCAGTGCACTTTCCAGTTGCTGAATATCCACCGCCGCTTTCTTAAGCTGAGCTTCCTCCTGATTACCGAGGATTTGCGGTGCAACCATTGAGGCGAGAATACCAATGATTAACAGCACCACCATAATTTCGATTAAGCTGAATCCCGACTGTCGTTTAAGCATTTTCATTACACATTCACCATATTATTTAATGCCAGAATTGGTTGGATGATGGCCATGACGATAAATAACACCACGCCCGCCATGGTTACAATAAGCAAAGGTTCAAACACCTTTAGTGAGACACTGATAAGCGACTCAAATTCCCTGTCCTGATTATCGGCAGCCCTGCCAAGCATCTGTTGTAACTCTCCTGAGCGTTCGCCCGAAGCAATCATATGCATCATCATCGGCGGAAAAATCCGGGTATTGTCCAGTGCGGCCCGTAAACTGGACCCTTCTTTTACATGCACTGCGGCTTCAGCAATGCGTTCTTTAATATACAGGTTTTGCAGCACGTCTGTTGAGATACGCATTGATTCGAGCAGTGGCACTGCACTGGCGGTAAGAATACTCAGGGTTCGAGCGAAGCGGGCCGTATTGAGCCCCCGACTGACTTTACCAATCATGGGTACTTTGAGCAGTGCACGATGATAACGCAGACGAATAGCGGGCTGCTGAATAAGACGCTGGAACACAACAATAAGCAGCAATATGGCAATGAATAAATACAGCCCGTAATTTTGCATCCATTCACTAATGGTGATCAGCACTGTGGTGATAGTTGGCAGGTCCTGACCCATATGATCAAACTGACCAACAATTTTAGGTACTACCACGGTTAGCAATACCACTACGATCATCATGGCAAAAAACATCATGATAGCGGGGTAAATCAATGCCTGAATAACCTGACTGCGGGTTTGCTGACGCCGCTCGGTATAATCGGCAAGCCGGTTTAATACCGTATCCAAATGACCTGACTTCTCGCCGGCGGCCACCATGGCGCGGTACAAATCGTCAAACACACTGGGAAATTCGCTGAGTGCGTCGGCCAGGGTGTAGCCTTCCACCACGCGACTGCGGACCGCCATCATCATATTTTTATGACGGGGTTTTTCACTTTGTTCAGCGACGGCCAGCAAAGCTTCTTCAATGGGCAGGGCGGATTCAACCAGGGTTGCCAGCTGGCGGGTAAGCAGCGACAAATCGCTGGCTGAAATTCGCGGGCGAAATAACTGGAATCCGGATGACGATTGTTTCGCGCTTTTTTCGGCAACCTGTTCCACTTCCAAAGGCACGAGGCCTTTTTCCCGCAATTGCTGGCGGATTTGCCGGGCGTTATCGCCCTCCAGAACGCCACTTTTATTGCGCCCGTTGGCGGCAATGGCTTTGTATGCAAAAGCGGCCATTAATCCTCCCGGGTAACCCGCAGTACTTCTTCCAGAGACGTTTGTCCGCTGAGTACTTTATGACAACCGTCTTCACGAATACTCGGGGTGGTCTGGCGAATATATTTCTCGATTGCCTGTTCGCCCTTGCCTTCATGCATCATGGTACGCACAGCTTCGTCAACAATAAGTAGCTCATGGATGCCGGTTCGGCCGCGGTAGCCGGTTTGGTTACAGGCTGCGCAACCCTTCGGCGAATAAATCACTACGCTGGTATTGTCATTGAGACCGAGTATTTGCGCTTCCTGCTCGCCCGGTGTGTGAGGTGTTTTGCATTCCGGGCATAACGTGCGCACCAGGCGCTGGGAAAGCACCGCCAGCAAGCTTGATGACAACAGAAAGGGTTCGATCCCCATATCTTCAAGCCGGGTTATGGCACCTGCCGCTGTATTGGTGTGCAGGGTCGATAATACCAGGTGGCCGGTTAAACTGGCCTGCACGGCAATCTGGCCGGTTTCGATATCGCGGATTTCACCCACCATTACCACATCTGGATCCTGGCGGAGTATGGCACGCAGGCCGCGGGCAAAAGTCATTTCGACCCGAGGGTTAACCTGTGTCTGACCAATCCCCTGTAAATCAAATTCGATGGGATCTTCCACCGTCATGATGTTGCGATCTTTGGAGTTAATCTGGGTCAGGCCGGCATAGAGCGTGGTACTTTTACCTGAGCCAGTTGGTCCGGTGACCAGAATAATACCGTGCGGCTTACGAATTAAGGTGGAGAAATGGTCGCGATTAACCTGGGTCATTCCCAAATCAGCTAAATTCAGTCGTGCATTATTTTTGTCGAGTAAACGCAGCACTACCCGCTCGCCGTGACTGGAAGGTAAGGTGGATACCCGCACATCAACGGCCCTGCCGGCTATCCGCAGGGTAATACGGCCATCCTGTGGTACCCGTTTTTCAGCGATATCGAGCTTGGCCATTACTTTTATTCGCGACACCAGCATCGAAGACAGCTTGCGGTTTGGCCGCAGTATTTCGCGTAGCACGCCGTCTACCCGAAAACGCACAACCAGTTGGTTCTCAAAGGTTTCAATATGAATATCCGAAGCGCCTTCTTTAATCGCTTCACCGAGCATCGCATTAATCAGTTTAATAATGGGCGCGTCGTCTTCGCTGTCGAGCAGGTCCTCGGTATCGGGAAGCTCCTCTGCCAGCGAGAATAAATCACTCTCATTGCCGAGGTCTTCCATCAACTGCTTGGCCGCCGAGGAGTCCCGCTGATAGGCCTGGGTCAACAAAGGCTCAAACTGATCCTGTGGCAGCTCTTTTAAAATCAGCGCACCGGCATGATAACGGCGAACTTCGCTGAAAATCTCCAGCGGCGTGTCGCTGGTATGGTAGAGCAAAGCCGGATCCTGATTGAGTTCCAGCAACACCTTGTGCCGCTTGGCAAAGCCAAACGGCAGTTGCTGTTCGTCAACGGCTTCTTCCGGTAACAGCTCTTCTGCCGATTCAGCAGCGACACTGGCTACTGATTCGGTAAGTTCGGGCTGCTGCGTTTCGGTGTTCATTCGTTGCCTTCCTGGGCTTGTTTGGCTTTCTGTTGAGCCTCTTCTTCTTCGCGACGCTTGAGATAGTCTTCGTAGGTCGGCGGCAGTGCCAGGCTCTCGTTCCACTCAGGTAGCACTGGCGTTTCGGTGCGCGGCATTAACGCTACACCCCGCGATTGACGATCTAATTGCTCGGCACGAATATAATTGTATTTGCGCTTGCTGATTTCATTCATCGTAACGCCGTCACGAATGATTTTGGGGCGCAGGAATACCATCAGGTTAGTCTTACGCTTACTGCTGCTGGTCGATTTGAACAGGTGGCCAAGAATCGGGATGTCACCCAGTAACGGTACCTTGGACTCACTTTCCTGAATATCTTCGTCAATCAGACCGCCAAGCACAATGGTACCGCCGTCATCCACAATGACCGTGGTTTTGATTTGCCGTTTATTGATGGAAATATCCACTGCTGTGGCGCCGGAAACACTGGAGACTTCCTGCTCGATGGTCAGCTGGATGGCGTTGCCTTCGTTGATTTGCGGGGTAACCTGCAACTTAATACCCACTTCCTGACGGTCGACAGTCTGGAACGGATTGGAGTTATTCGCCCCGGTGGTCTGGCCGGTAATAATAGGCACTTCCTGACCCACAATAAAGAACGCTTCTTCGTTATCCATGGTGGTTAAATGCGGCGTGGCCAGAACATTGGAATTGGTGTCGTTGCTGACCGCCTGAATGACCGCGCCCCAGCCGTTTTCTACGATACCGGCGATTAAGCCATTGGCGCTGCCCAGCAGGCTGGCCAGTGTAGTGAAATCACCCTGAGTAGTATCCTGCGTGGTAACCACTTCACCGTTAGCGGTAACATAAGTTGACTGCGTTGTCTGATCTTCGGCCTGACGCAGGGCTACGCCCAGCGCGCCAACAGGTACCACACCGTTATTAAACTGGGTGCCGCCGCCCGCTTCTGACACAAACTGCATGCCCAGTGAGGTGCCATCGCCTTCGTACATTTCAACAATGATGGCTTCTACCTGTACCTGGGCACGGCGAATATCCAACTGTCGAATAACTTCTTCCAGCGAACGCATCATGTCCGGCTCAGCGGTGATCACCAGTGCATTAGAGTCTTCGTGTGAATCGATGCTGACATTGCGGTTAGACGAAGAACGTCTGGCATTGCCGGCACCGGTGGTTTCTTCCGCCTGAATACTGTCGCTCACGCCCTGCAGCACCTTAACCAGGTCTTCCGCTTTGGCGTAGTTGAGGAAGATTACCCGTGTATTGCCGTTGGTTTCGAGCTCCTGATCCATGCGCTGAACTAGATTAATCAGCCGCTTACGGGCTTTGGAGTCGCCACTTACAATGACGCTGTTAGTGCGGTCATCGGCAACTACGCGCGGCTCGCTTTTACCGCCAGCAGCCTGTTTGCCCTGTGACTTATTGATACTTTCGATAATGCGCACCATTTCTGATGCTGAGGCGTATTGCAGTTTAACAATATCCACTTCTTCGTCGCCGGCCCGGTCAACCCGCTCGATAATTTCTACCAGACGGTTAACCACGGCTGCACGCCCGGTGAGCATCATCACATTTGATGGATCGTGGCTCACTACGTTACCGCCGCCGGCCTGATCGTTTAGCTGGCGTAAAATTGGCGCCAGCTCACGAACCGGTACGTTATACACCGGAATAACCCGGGTGATCATTTCGTCACCATCGAGGTTGGCATTCTCAACCACCGGGATATTGGACGTTTTGGCATCCTTGGAGCGAACGATTTTTAAAATACCATTGGGCATTTCAACCACGGCAAAGTCATACACCTGCAGCACGTTTAAAAAGAACTGGTAATACTGTTCTTCATTCAGCATGTCGTAGCTGATAACGCTGATTTTGCCCCGCACGTTGGGGTCTACAATGATGGTTTTCTGCAGATTCTTACCAACAATCGTAATAAATTCGTTGATATCCGTATCCTGAAATTTGGGCATACGATCGATTGCCGCGGCCTGCATACACACTAATGTGGTGCAGATTGCTACGCTCATTCGGGTCAACCAGGTTCGACCAACTCGCCTCATGTTTAATTCCTGTTTTACTTGCTTAAATTATTGCTCTGGCATATCCAGGTACAGTGTAATGTACTCGCCTTCGCGGGTCACTGTAAGCTCAATAGACTGCGCCGTTCTTAATTCGCCCATGGCTTCTCTGGCCTGAGCCGGATCGGTTAAATCCAATCCGTTGATCTGTATAACAATATCGCCGTTTTGGAGTCCTACCGACTCGAATAAGCTGGGGTTTTTACCCGGCTTCACTTTATAGCCGGCCATTTGGCCCCCTTCGAGTGCCGGGGTGACCGTAATAAAATCAATAAAACTGGATGGGCTTTCCCGCAGCGTCTCGGTGGCGGCAACGGCCTCATCGCTAAGCTCTCTGGCAGGCTGGGGACTGTTATCAATTCTGCCCATGGTGGCACTGTTTTGATTATTCCGTCGGCTCACCGTACCGGTAACCGGTGATTGTTGTGAAGCGCGGCGCTTGGTAAAATCCAGTCCGTCGAGCATAAGTGTTTCGTGACGACCGCCATTTTTAATAATCACGCGATCGGTATGCACCTGTGAAAGCGTGGCGTTGGTGCCGTCAATTTTTTCGCCAATGGCGTAGGTCGCCTGTTTGCCGCGGTTCTCAATGATGGCTGTACCCTGATCTTCGGCGGTCGTTGAGACCACACCGGACAGCACCAGATTCAACTGGGTTTCCGGTGCATCGGTAATGGTTTCCTGCACGGGCGCCGGGGCAGCTTTATTTACCTCGCCAAATAAGTTCAGGCGTTGTATTTGGGAGATATCGACCCCACGTTGGGGATCAGATGATGAACCGCCGGCGCGAGCGCCTGCGGTATTGAGCCCGGTCAGGCTGGCATTGCTGTTTGGCTCGGGAATGAGTTTCCAGGTGATGTCAGCAGCAAAAGCGATGAGATACAGGCACAATAGCACCACTACCACGAGACGAATGCGAGGTTGGTGGGCGCTAAAAACGGCCGGTAAATTTTGTAAGCTGGTTTGATTTAATATCATCTGAAAACAACTAATTGGTGAACAAATAACCGCGAAAAAACGTTTCCATCATAGCCTAGTCTGCGCGGGGGCAACAACATTAATCCGATCAGGTTAAAATTATATTACAGTTTAGTAAGTAAACGCATGAGAAAAACCGATGGCGAATGATGCAACCAACGAACTAAAAGTTCGGTTAGACAAGTGGATCTGGGCGGCGCGGCTAACCAAAACACGTGCACTGGCAAGAGACCTGATCCAGGCCGGAAAAGTTCACTATAACGGGCAAAAAAGCAAACCGGGTAAAATTGTTGAGCCCGGCGCGGCCATTCGGGTGCCTGCCGGCTGGGACGTTAAAGACCTGGTGGTGCTGGCGGTTGCAGAGAAGCGCCTGCCCGCAAAAGATGCTCAGCTATTATATGAAGAGACACCGGAGAGTATCGCGAAGAGGGAACATAATCAGGAAGCCCGAAAAATGCAGAGCTTCCATAATCCGCGACCGGAGAGCCGACCGGATAAAAAACAGCGCCGCGAACTAATTAAATTTAAACATCAGTGATAGCACTGGTGAGAAGACAGGAAATACCATGAATCAGTTTGATCAGTTACACCGTTATTTATTCACTGATGCCAGCGTGCGTGGTGAATTGGTAAGATTACAGGACACCTTAAAGCCGATTATTCACAGCACCGATTACCCGCTGGCGATTCAACAATTACTGGCGGAAATGGCGGCGGCTACCAGTTTATTAACTGCAACGCTGAAGTTTGAGGGGGAAGTCGGCCTGCAAATTCAAAGTCAGGGGAAGGTTCGCTATGCAGTGGTGAATGCCAACCATGAACAGGCCTTACGGGGCGTCGCCCGCTGGGATGAAGAGGCTGATTTGTCGACCGCAAGTTTTGCCGAACTGGTGGCTAATGCGGTGCTGGTGATCACCATCACGCCCATCGAAGGTGAACGTTATCAGGGCGTTGTGGCACTGGATAAAGGCTCGCTGGCCGGCTGTATCGAGGATTACTTCGAACGCTCAGAGCAGTTGGCGACCCGTGTATTCATCCATACTGATTTATCGGAGAAAGAAGCGCCAAAAGTCGCGGGGATGTTTTTGCAGGTGGTGCCAACCAGCAGTGAAGCGACCAACGTGACCGCTGACAGCGAGTTTGAGCATTTGTGTACATTAACCGGTACCATGACCGCCGAAGAACTATTCGCGCTGCCTGCGCAAGACGTACTGTACCGTTTGTATCACGAACAAACTGTTGAGGTGTATGCGCCGGAAGCGGTTACCTTTGCCTGCACTTGTTCCCGTGAGCGCAGCGCGGAAGCACTGCGAAATATCGATAAAGCGGAATTGCTGGCCATTGTTAAGGAAGAAGGTTCAATTAACATGAATTGCCAGTACTGCCACACGGAGTACCGCTTTGATGAAATTGATGTGGAAGCGTTAAAAAGTGGCTATAGCAACGCACCGGATGCCTCGCAATAAGCGCTTTATCGATGGCGTCTTCCAGACGCCGTCACCAACCAATCAAAGCGGAATAACAATAAGTAAATCGCTATTGCCGCAGATGAGCCAGCGAATACAAATCACGGGTTTCATCGGTTTTCCGCTTTATTTCCTCCATGGCCTTAGCCTCGCTGGCATCGAATAAAGCATTGATTAAGCGATCGAAATGTTTGTGCATTGCACGCCTTGCCTGAGCCGCATCTTTTTTAGCGATAGCCGCATAAATTTCTGCATGTTCAGTAATTCGGTGGGCTTTATTGCCAGAACATATGTTCTGGTAAGTTTCGATGATAAAGGGGTCCGTGCGCCGTAACCGCCATAGGTCTTCAACACACTGGAGCACCGCGCCATTGCGGGTTGCCCGGGCAATGATTTCGTGAAATTGTTGGTCGGCAGCTTCCGCTTTATTAGCGTCCTGCATGTCTTCTATGGTGTTTTTAAGAGCGAGTAACTCATCATTAGAAATAGCTTGCGCGGCCAGTGCAGCTGCTTCGCCTTCCACCAGGGCGCGGGCTTGAGTGAGTTCAAAGGCACTAATGGTTTTTGTGCCCGACTCTGCGCGCTGGGTTTGCGTAACGTAGACTCCGGAGCTGGTCTTTACCTCAACCCTCTCCCTTACCTCTAAAGCTATGATGGCTTCCCGTATCGTGGGTCTGCTAACATCGTACATCTCCGCAAGCTCTCGCTCCGGGGGTAAACGGCTGCCTGCCGAGTAAACGCCTTGATCGATCAATAACTCTATTTTATCAACAATATTCCAGAATAGTCGCCGGGAAGTCATACATAAATACCTGTTCTGTAAATTTTGGTCATACCACTTTTATCTTTTTACCAAAATGTCATACAATTTATAAGCGCTTATAGCACAGGCTTGGTGAGAAGTTATTCTTCAATTTAGCTTTCTGGTTACGCTTTTTTAATGTGCTTTAAGATTTTTTGGTTGACCATTTTTATTGTATTGGTTTGACGTTTTGTTTTCAATTGATTAATGCTTTGTTAATGCATTGTGGTGTTTTGCATGAATTTGCTTATTCAGGCTACAATCGCGGGTACAGGTAATAAGTTACGTTGGTTAAGGGCAGGTAAATGAAAAAGCGGCGCCGTTTTTGGACTGTAGTTGAGAAGCTCGAAGAGTTAATCGATGAGGGGGTTTATCCCGCGGGAAGTCGTTTGCCTCCGGAGCGAGAGCTTGCGGAGATGTACGATGTTAGCAGACCCACGATACGGGAAGCCATCATAGCTTTAGAGGTAAGGGAGAGGGTTGAGGTAAAGACCAGCTCCGGAGTCTACGTTACGCAAACCCAGCGCGCAGAGCAGAGCAGCCAAAGCATCAGTGCCTTTGAACTCACTCAAGCCCGCGCCCTGGTGGAAGGCGAAGCAGCTGCACTGGCTGCGGCGACCATTAAGCAGAATGAGTTAGATGATTTACATCAGACCCTGGCTGATATGCGTTCATCTGATATGGCGGAAGCCGCCGATCAGCGCTTTCATGAAATCATTGCTCATGCCACGCGCAACAATGCCATTGAGATGTCGATAAAAAATCTATGGGATATTCGCCGTAACGATCCAGGGGTGAATGCTGCTTATGCAGACGTTTGTTCACTGAGTATTGAAGACCGGTTAAACGAGCATACTGCGATATATGAAGCAATAGCCAAACGTGATACTTCGGCAGCACGCAAAGCGATGCACAGTCATTTTAACCGCTTGATTAATGCTTTGTTTGCAGCCAGCGAAGCACGTGCACTGGAAGAAATAAAACGCAAAACTGACGAGACTCGCGGCCTGTATTCAATTAACCATCTTACCCAGTAATCTAAACCGCGGCCGGCCGTTCGGATTAGGTTTAAACGGTGGATCATTTAACCAATAAAAAAGGCAAGTCATTAAGACTTGCCTTTGTTTTCTAGGTTTGACTTTCACTTAGAATCTATAGCTGGCACCAAAGGTAATCCGGCGGTCTGTCAGGCCCTGGAAGCAGAGCAACGCACCTTCGTTTACACATGATTGGGTCACGTCTGACTTCGTCAGGTTGATAGCTTCAACACCAAGGTTCAGCTTGTCGTTCACGTCGTAGCTTACACTGGCATTTAATTGCCCGCGGTCGTGTGTGACCACTGGGAAGCCAAGCGTACTGTTACGTGTAGCACCACCTGCTGTATCATCGGTACGGAAGGCTTCGCGCCAGGTATAGCGTAGTCTGGCTGACAAGCCATACTTTTCATAGAAAACGGTAACGTTGTACGCATTCTCAGAGAAGTCCAGCAAGCCCTGAACTGCTTCAACCGTTACAAACTGGCTGTCATCATAAACACCGTTAATGGCGTTAAAAATGTCAGTACCACGCGTTGCTGAGGAGTCAGTGGCGTCACCGCCGTCAAAGTCCTGGATGGTATAGTTAGCCATAATACCGAAACCCGATGCCCAGCCTAATTTGTCTTCAAAGCCGGATAAGTCGTATTGAACTGCGAACTCCAGACCTTGTTGAGTAGTGCTGCCTGAATCGTTGATCGTTGTCTCGATAGGTACACAAAGACCATTTCCGGGGGTATCTGACAACACATTCCGATCCGGAATTGGGTTAAAGATCCCGCCGCCTTCACAAGGTGCAGTAATATCACGGTATCCGTTGGCGTCCACAGCTACATCTTCTAACTGGGTAACAAACAGATTGGTCCGTTTTTTGTGGAAATAACCTACGCTTACCACCGCCGCTGGAGCAAAGTACCATTCTGCTGCAATATCAAAGGAAACCACTTCTTCCGGCTCTAATCCGGGGTTACCAATTTGCACCGCATTGTTAGGACCAGTACCAAATTCGACTGAGGTTGATAATGCATCAAAGTTTGGACGTCGAATATCCTTACCCCAACCCAGGCGAACCAGGACATCATCGGCAGGATTAGCGACAATGTTCAGGCGTGGTAAAAAGAAGCTGTAATCACCCTTGGTGGTTACCTGAGTCACTACATCGCTGCCTTCAGCAACCGTATTACCCAGTGATTCGATGTCAGTTTGCACGTAACGTGCACCAAAGTTACCGCGGAAAATGCCATATTCAAAGTTAGCCTGTGCATATAACGCATGGGTTTTCTCTTCGATATCAAAAAACGCGGTGGTACTGGCAGATGGATCCGACAAGGTGCGCGCCCCTGGCTGAGATGCCAGTGCATCCTGCAACGTAGAGAGTACGCGGTCCGGGTCATTAAAAGACAGGTCCGGATCAATTAGCAGAAAGTTCCGGAAAGCCAGTTCGCGACCGTCAGCCGAGCCAAAATTGCTTGGTCCAGGTACCAGCAAGTCAGCGAACAATGAGCCATTTGGGCTGTCTGACATTCTGCTCAGGCCAATGCTTGAGCCAATGTCATTAAAGGTACTGGCAGTCTGATTGTATCGATAACCAAAATCGACCGACATAAGATAGTCATTGTCAAAGAAGTAGGTAAAGTCTGTTCTGAAAGCGTCTTCTGAGTTTTCAGTGGAGTCCCGACCCACAGTGACAGCATCCAGCACAACATTGTTAGGATTCAGCAAGTCATCCACCGTTGGAGCAAATGGTGAATCAAAGTTGATGCCGAAAGCTAATGCTCCACCGGTCAGGTCATACATAAACGGCACACTATTATCGTTACTGGAACCATCTAAAGGTGCATTAGGGTTAATAAAATTTAATGTGGTACTGAGGTTTGGATTACTGGTATCTGACGAAGACGTCGAAATTTCCACACTGGCAAACAAATGCTCGCCTTGCCACTCACCACCTAAACGGAAGATTTCGCTTTTGGTCAATCTGGCCCCGGTATCGCTTGAGAAACGCAGGTTTGGATCGTCATCATCCACACCAAGATTAGGTTCAATAAAGCCTCTGACAGCAACGGGAATACTCCCCAGATCTACGCCATCCAGACTGCCAAAGTCAACGTCTTGGAATTCAGTTGGTACGTTGTGGTCAAGTACCGCACTAACGCCTGAGCCCTGCACCCTGGAACTGTCCTGACGACGCTCCTGATCATTGATTACGGCATCAAAGAATAGCTTGGTGTTATCATTGGGTGCCCACTCAAAAGTGGCTGCCAGGTTTTTCGTTTCATATTCATAGTTCTCTAGTTCCTGATTTAGAAACTGAATACCTACAAAGTCAAAGGCCTGGGCTGCAGGGCGGTCTGCCGGATCCTGTAAATTACCGCCTCGTACTACGTCTGCATTGACATTTTCTACCAGGCCACCATCGCGGTCTACACGAGGTCTGAACGACGTTGCTTCCTGCTCGGTGTAACTACCACTAAGCACGAAGCCGAATTTACCGGAACTGGTTTCCCAGTTTTTACCAAAAGCACCTGATATCCGCGGTTGAATGCCATCAGTGGTCAGGCTGCTGTCTTCGCCCTGAACGCGAATGTTGCCCAGGGTTTCGGTGAGCTCAAGTGGGCGAATAGTGCGAAGGTTAACAGTACCACCCACTGAGCCCTCAATGGTTTTGGCTTCAGGTGACTTGGTTACCTCAACAGCGGCGATAATGGATGCATTTACATCTTCAAAGTTAATTCCGCCCCGACCTGAGCCTGAACCCACGGTAGAAACGCCATTGATTTCTGTTCGGTTTGCGTTAGTACCACGAATCTGAACGCCGGTACCAACGCCGGCGGTCCGGGTAATTTGGATACCCGTGACGTTCTCCAGTACTTCTGCCAGGTTCTGATCGGGTAACTTACCAATATCAACAGCCTGGATTACCTCAATAAGGTTATCCGATGAACGTTTTTCTGCCAGTGCATTGGTCAATGACTGGCGAATACCTGAAACCTGAATGATTTCGACATCATCTGTTGTTTCAGCTTGGTCTGTTGCGGATTCCTGAGCATGTACTGCAGTCGATATATTTAAGGCAGTGGCTGAGAGTACCGCTAAGGAAATTTTAGATAATTTGTGCCCCATGATTTTTTCCTGTGTCTTTCAGTGTCATAGCATTTATGCCGATCGCTTTGTGTCGTTCAAATTTAAACTTCACAAAGAATTTACTTAATATTTACAGCAAAAACAGGAAAGGTCAACCTTTTGGTAAGTTAAATTGGTTTTTATTTGCGCTAAATGGTTATTACCAATATAAGTCTTATTTATACGTAAGGATCCCTAATATCGTGGGGGATAGAATTAATTGCATTAAAAACAGGGGCTAATAGTAGCTTTTACGGCTAGGTAGCTGTTGTTTCGAGTTTTCTGGTTGAGATTATTAGTGGCTTTTTTGGTCAACAAAAAATAGTTGGCTGTGTTAATAGAAATGTTATTGGTTGACCAATATGAAGCTTTTGGTTAATGTCATGTAAGTTTTGTGCGGTGGAAATGTAATCTAGTCGCACAACAATATTTTGACTTAACAACGGGGATAATTATGACCGGTGTAATCAAATTTACCAGTAATCGAGTATGGCGGACCTATCCGGGCGGTAAGTTACTGGATGCCATAGAAAACAACGATACGCCACAAGATAGTCATTTTCCGGAGGATTGGATAGGTTCAACCGTGCAGGCCAATAACGTGGGACGGGAGCATATTGCTGAAGGCCTGACCATGGTGATTAACGACGCTGGTGAGCAAGTCTCATTTAAAGATCTGCTACTTAGCAACCCGGATTATTATCTCGGAGAATTCCAGGGGCGGACCCGGCAGATTGATGATATTCCGTTGGTTAAATATCTGGATAGTGCTACACGCCTGCATTTTCAGGTTCACCCTAGTAGTGACTTTGCTCAGCAAAGGTTGGGTGCGCCGCGCGGCAAAACAGAAGCCTATGTGATACTAGCGGTGCGTGATGACGTTGAAGTGCCCTATATTTATGCTGGATTTCAGCACCCGCCGAGCCGGGAGCAGCTGCGCAGTTGGATTGAGCGGCAGGATATATCGTCAATCGAGTCGTGTTTTGAACGGATCCCGGTCAAACCAGGAGATGTGTTTCTGCTGCCCGGTGGTCGGCCACATGCATTGGGCGAAGGATTGCTGATGCTGGAAATCATGGAGCCGTCAGATTTAGCCGTTCGATTTGAATTTGAACGTTGTGGCTATGTTATTCCTCAAGCAGCACGATTTATGAACCGTGACATCGAAACTGCGCTTGATGTATTTGATTTCTCTGCGGTAACGGGCGAAAAAATTGATCAGGAGTTTCGTTGTAAACCCAGCGAAATTACTCGCCGCGACGGAAATATCCTTGATTGCCTGATTGGCCCGCAGCATACCGGGTGCTTTACGGTTAAACGCGCTTTGGTTAACACGTCATTTAGACGGCACGAGAGCGAGTGTTTTTTTGGCATCGTTACCGAAGGTGATGGTGCAATTAAAATAGCGGATCAAGTGATCACACTTAAGCAATGGGACCGGTTTTTTTGCCCTGCCGGTGAATCGTATTTTGAATACCTGACTGATAACGCAATGACCGTTTTAGAGTGCTACCCCGGTGGCGCGAATGTCACCGGTTGAACAACAGGAAAATCAGTATGCGCAATTCAGCTGGTAAGGTCGTTAAGCATCTGCAGCAAGGGTTAGCGGTATTCTTACCGGGTATATTCCTGCTTGGTTTTAATATCGGTACCGGTAGTGTTACCGCCATGGCAAAAGCAGGGGCTGATTACGGTATGTCGCTGTTATGGACCCTGGTTGCGTCCTGTTTTTGCACGTTTTTCATGATTAACTTATACGGTCGATATACGCTGGTAACCGGTGAAACAGCCCTTGAAGCATTTAGAAAGCATATTCATCCCGGGGTCGGCATTTTCTTTCTTGTCGCACTGGGTGTCGGAGTGTGTGGCAGTGTTATGGGGGTAATGGGCATTGTGGCAGATATTTGTCATCAATGGTCCTTGAGCTGGCTTGACGGCGGCATTCACCCGGTTTGGTTTGCACTGTTTTTTATCAGCCTGGTGTATGTCATTTTCTGGCGCGGTAACACACATTTTTTTGAACGCTTCCTGGCATTGGTTGTAGCGTTAATGTCAGGGTGTTTTTTACTGAATTTCTTTTTGTTTATGCCACAACCCTCGGTATTGGTGGCGGGACTGATCCCAAGTTTACCCGATGAGGTTGTCGGCAGTGGTGAATCGCCGCTGTTAGTGACAGCATCCATGGTTGGCACTACCGTATTCTCCGGTTTGTTTATCATTCGAACCACTTTGGTTAAAGAGGCGGGCTGGACAATTGGCCAATACCAGGAGCAGCGTAACGATGCGTTATTCTCCGTGGTATTAATGTTTATTATCAGCGCATCTATCATGGCCGCTGCAGCCGGTACTCTGCACATTGCCGGGGTTCGCATGACCAGTGCGTCGCAAATGATGAACTTGCTTGAGCCATTAGCGGGTCAGTTTGCGGTGTCGGTGTTCGCAGCCGGGCTTATTGCTGCCGGTGTATCTTCACAGTTCCCCAATGTGCTGATGCTGCCCTGGCTTATTTGCGATTATAGCGGCCGCAAACGCGATATGACGCTACCTAGGTATCGCCTGATTGTGTTCGTTATATCGCTGCTCGGGTTAGTGGTACCGGTATTTAATGCCAGGCCGATTGTGGTAATGATTTTATCGCAAGCCTTCAATGCGGTGATCCTGCCGCTTACTGTAGCTTGCCTAATCTATCTCGCAAATCAAAAAGCGTTAATGAAATCCTATCGCCTCAGCGGTGTTCAGAATCTGGTGTTGGCGGCAATCCTGTTGTTTTCTTTGTTTACTGCCTACATCGGGCTCTCCGGTGTATGGCAAACCATCACTTCACTTTAATTAAGCGGTAAAAAAAGGTTCTGTATGTTTGTAACTACCCCTGGTTTTCATGGCAAATCATTGCTATTGGTCATTTTCGTGACGTTGACTCTCAGCGCATGTGGCGGGGGCGGCAATAATAGCAAGCAGCCTGAACCGTCCGCTCCCGAGCCGGAAACGCCGGTATCAAATACCTGTATTAATGAGGTTTACTCTATTAGTCAGGTAAGTAGCACTGCTATAAGTCATTCTGCTTATACGGCTGATAAAGCCGCTGATGGGGATACGGCTGGTGAGTCTCGTTGGCAAAGTGATAGTGGCAACGGCGATATTACAATTGATCTTGGTGAGCCGGTACTGCTCGGCTCAGTAACCATAAAATGGTATCTGGGTGATAGTCAGGAATATGCTTTTGACCTCGCAATCTCTGCTGATGGCGAGCAATGGGAACTGGTAGCAGAAAATCAGCAATCCAGTGGCAAACACAGTGGTTTTGAGCTGGTCTCATTTGATAGTGCAACAGCCCGCTATATCAGAGTTACTATTAACAGCACCAGCGCAACAATACCGGCTGGAATTGTTGAGCTTCAGGCCCACCGCTGTAATACTGCCACTGGCAACTTTACCGATGTCTTTCCCAATGAACTGGGGATTGATTTATTAGACTGGTACCTAAGCATTCCCACCGACGAAGACGGCAACGGTAAATCAGACACCATTTCAGAGTCAGAGCTTGCTGCTGGTTATACTAATTCTGAGTATTTTTATGCATCAGAAGATGGCGGTATTGTGATGCGTTCGCCAAGCTATGGATTTAAAACCTCCACCAATACTCAATATGTGCGGGTTGAATTAAGAGAAATGCTTCGTCGCGGCGACCGTGATATCCGTACTCAGGGGGTGAATAAAAACAACTGGGTTTTTGGTAGCGCATCGGCCGCTAATCAACTGCAGGCTGGCGGAGTGGATGGTGATTTACATGTTACGCTGGCAGTTAATAATGTCACCACGACGGGTGAGAACTATCAGGTTGGACGTGTAGTAATCGGCCAGATACATGCCAATGACGATGAGCCTGTTCGGTTGTATTACCGTAAATTGCCCGGCAACCAACGAGGCTCAGTATATTTTGCTCATGAAAGCCGGCAAACAGACGCTGCGGGCGACAATATTGAAACCTATGTTGAAATGGTTGGCTCACGAAGCAATAGTGCGCCTGACCCCGCTGACGGCATTGCACTAGATGAAGTGTTTAGTTATCACATCAGCGTGAATGTAAACCTGCTGACCGTCAAGCTATCCAGAGAGGGCAAACCGGATGTGGTGGCAAATTACGATATGAGTACCAGTCAGTACGACGCAGAAGATCAGTATCATTATTTTAAGGTGGGTGTTTATCACTTAAACAATTCCAGCGATCCTGATGAATATGCCCAGGCAACGTTCTATGAGATTCGCAACAGCCATACCGGTTACACCGCGAGCGAATAGATACTTTGTTATAAAGGCCAGATTAGGTAATAGGCCAACGCGTTTTAATTTCTCAGCAGCCGTCTGTTTTCAGACGCTTCTTGTTGTGTAAGGCACAACTGAAGTGATAGGCACGCAGACGTTGAAGATAGTGGTATTTATTATTTCCCGCATTAACACCAATCCATAAAGAAGTTTGCCCACTCAGTAAGGATTGGTTGCAATGGTTTGGTGATTCCAAACCATGCCTGGCCAGGTAACCTGCTGCCTGGTTCCTATGAGGAGAAAGCCCGCTGGGTTTCTTTGAGAGGGTAAGCTTCTATACGGGTTGATATCACTTATCAAATCACCTGGCAGGAATAAAACATCAACCAAAAAAAACGGGCCGAAGCCCGTTCAAATAACGCAGGGTAACAATTTATTAGTATTTGAATGTAACGCCAGCGAACAGACGAGGGCCATAGTCGTTCACTTCACCGAGGTTACCCTGCACGTAAAAGTCCTGCGATTTAGGGGCGCTGAACAGGTTAATAGCGGAAACGCGTACTTTAATATTACTGTTAACTTTATACGACGCGCGCGCTTCCCAAACACCTACCTCATCAACATAGCGCAGACGTGTACCATTGCTGGTATAAGGCTGGAAATACTCGCTACGGTACTTATAAATAAGCGCGGTATCAAAGTCGCCCACCTGGTAATACACCTGGCCACTAAACACGTGCTCAGAGAAACCAGGTACTGAGCCGGGTGGAATAATACCGTCCTGCAGTTGCGTGGTATTGCCATCCAGGTCGGTTACGAAGGTATCGCCATAATTACTATCTTCAAACTCGTAATCGGTGTCTGCATAGTTGTAGCCGAATTTAACCCCCACACCGATATCCCAGCGGTAAGCAACTGAGGCTTCAATGCCGTACAGGTTGCTGGTGTCATCGGTGGTCACCGAGTTAGTAATGGGTAAGTTAAATGACTGGCCTTCTATTTCATAGGGTTCAAGCACGGTACGCTGCTGGAAACCACCCTGAAACTGCTTGTGGTACAAGCTCAATGCAAAAATAGAGTCTTCATTTGGGTACCACTCTATTGCTACATCGTAGTTCCAGGACATCAAGGGCTGGGTGTTGGGGTTCCCTGAGCCGTTAACCCCAACAATCAGATCTGCAAGCGTGGTTGGGGCTACCTCATCGTCGGTCTGAAATTCGCGATTAAAGCCTAAATCTGCCGGCTCGACCCGCGACATGCCGCGATAGATACCAGCCCGAAGTAAGATATCATCACTGTAGTCAACGACCAGGTTAAAGCTTGGCAGTATTTCGGTGTAGCCACCGCCACCCACGGTCCGTTCAAGGTTGTCACCTGGTACCAGGCGCAGTTCGCCAAGCTCGGTGGTTTCAATGGTAAATGAGTTTCTGAAACCTACTGATGTTACTTCAGTATCTACCACTCTGATGCCGAAGTTACCGCGAATAAATTTATCGAACATTTCGGTGTCATAGTTGGCCATCAGATACATGGCATAGGTCTTCTCAGTGACATCAATGGTGCCCTGGCTTTCATACTCCACCTCAGGATAGCTAACGCTACCGCCACGAGAGCCACTGACTGCTTCAGCAAAACACAGGTTGTCATAGGTTGCCCAGGAAGACCCTGTACCGCTGCTTATTACATTGCCGTCTGCGTCTACGTTGGTGATGATGTCACCGTCTGACACGTTATCCAGAAAGTCACTTTCCGGAAAATCGATCTGGCAGCTACTAAGGATATCCAGCGCGTTTGCTACGCTGGTGTCAAGCGTGTACTCATTCCGCGAGCCGTTGCCATTGGTCCCTCCGAATTGTACAAAGGTCATCTCAGAGGCCCGGACGCCGCCTTGGATACTGGTAAACACATCACTGTCGAGAATGTAATCAAAGTCTAATCGTACAGAAGACACTTCGTTTTCCCGTGAGTTTTCTCTGTCTAAACGAGAGCGCAGGCTGTCAGTGAAGTTAGTGATATCCGTAACGTCCAGGTTCGTGGTAGTGAAATGAGGAATATTGTCACCCATGTCCCAGCTAAAGAAATGCCGGTCCGCGGTGCGCGCCCGGTTAGAGATTTGCAACTCTTCCCGTTTTGTTTGTGAGTAAGCTAAATCAAGTTCAACGGTAAGCAGATCGCTGAAGTGATGCTCTATGTTAATTCCGCCACCGCGATAGTTCTCCTCGCGAGAAAACTGCTCGCCCGACGATTCAATGCGGTCTTGTCCTTCCCAGTGTAAGATTCCGCCCACGTCATTGGTAACCAGCGTAGGACCGGTCAGGCCTGGAATGGCTCGCTTCTGTAAGAAAATAAGATCGTGCCGTGCCTCTCGTTGAACCCGGTCAGATACCTGAGCGTCAAGGTTGATATCCCAGTCCGCTGAAGGTTGATACTGAACCGCCAGGAATAGCGCATCCCGTTCATCTGAGGTTTCATTCTGGCGGAAGCTTCGGCTACTGCCTGTCCAGGCGTAGGGTACGCCGTCGCTGTATGCGCGCCCGGTTTCCGGGTCAATCTCCGGATCGTAGCCCTGATTAGAGCCGCCGGTGATCCGATCTTCACAGTCTCCGGCCGAGCTACGATAGAAGCCTTCGTTGGTATTGTTAGGATCGTTCAGGCATGCCCACAGGGATGAACCGGTTGGGCTTGAACTGCGGTATTCTGCCTCAGGTTGAGTGATGTCCTGACGCTGACCACCAAATGATATGCCCAGGTTTTGTCCGCCGGCGAGCTCAAACTGGTCAACATAGCTAAATGTACCCCGGTAGCCTAAGTCACTTTGCAGCGAGTTATCCACATTGGCTTCTTCAGGATTGTAGTTAAGTTTAACCTCGCCCTGAAAGCGTTGTTTACCGTAATCGAGCGGCTGTAACGTTTCCAGTGAGATAACACCGGCTACACCGCCTTCAATCATCGAGGCATCCTGGGTTTTATAAATTGCTACTTTTTTGATTAGTTCGCTGGGGAACTGGGAAAAGTTAACTGAGCGGTCACCACTGCCATTGGTTGCTTCGCGGCCGTTGATATGAGTAGCACTTAAAAATGGCCCTAAGCCACGAATGGTAATTTCTGTGGCTCCCCCATTTTCACGGTGTGATGCGGCGCCGGTAATCGATTCCAAAGCTTCACCGATAGACAACGCGGGCAGGTCGCCAATATCCTCGGCTGATAAGCCATCCACTACTGTCGTGGCCTCTCGTTTGATGGATATCTGGTCCTGAATGGTGCGTCGGCTTCCAACTACATCAATGACTTCTACGACTTCCTCGTCTGCGCCTTCCTGGGCTTCCTGAGCCTGAACAGTAAAGGCGCTAGAGCTGGCCATGCCGGCAATGATTGCTGTTTTTACCCACTTTGAGACCGGGTGAAGGTTAAATTGAGTGTGTTCTTCTCGCAACGACATTATATATTCTCCATTTTTTTACTGTGCACTTCAGGCAGCGCGTCGTCATAGTTAATTTTATTTTCAGGCGATAAGTGCATGGTGTTATTCATCCTGAGCCACCCAGGTAGAACCCACTCCAACTTCGGTAGACTGAATGTAGTGCAAGTCTTTTGCCCCTGCCACTGATTGAGCGCCGGCGGGATCGGTTTCAGTTAAAGAGTTGGTAGCGGTTACGAATTCCGGGATTTCTTTGCCGTTAGCTACAGGATCCTGGTCGATGGCACCGTCGGAGTCGAACTCACCGTTACCATTGATGTTTCTGATATCTACCCAGTAGTCATCCTCTACATCCCCTGAAGCATAGCTGTCGCTAAAGCCAAAGTTGTTGGAGAAGAACGACTCGGTGTGATTGATCAGGTCACAATCGTACTCAAAAGAATGGTCGCTGCTGCTGGCATCAAATGGTAAGAACAGACCCTGAGACATGGCATCGTCATTTAAGCCATTCGCAATGAGGTTGGCATCAAAGTTAATGACAAAAAAGTTCTTGGTCAGGCTATATAGCTCAGGCGCATTGGCTGCTGTTAGTTCATCGCAGTCACCAACCGGGGCTTTTGAGCCAATCTCAGTACTAAATACAATGGGTTGAATGCTGTTTAGCACAGTATTGTTGGCAATAGTGAGGGTAAGATCACCAGTTCCGTCGAGAATTGCCTGGTTGCCACTATTGGGCACCCCGCCGTCTGCCTGAGAAAATGGGTTGGCAGTAAATACAATACCGCCGGCTTCTTTGTTGGTAGAGCGAATACCGGCAATATAGTTATTGCTAACCGTGTGGCCCAGAGGTGTAATGAGTACGCCGCTTGGACGGTCACTTGAGTCTGCAATATCGGTAGTGCGAACAACAATATTGTTGGTTACGGTGTTAAAGCCACCGTCTTCCAGCGAAATACCGCCATTTGCATTAATGATGGTATTGCCGTGAATCGTTGCCCCGGAGGTTTGTACCCGCATCAGGCGACGGCCGGTTACGAAGTTTTCCACACGGTTATAACGAATCACAAAATTGGCATCGTCAGCGGCATCAGAACCGGTTGTACTACCAACATTTAACAACAGCAAACTGGAGTCGTCGTAGTTGGGGTTATTACTGTTGGCAAACAGGTTGTACTGAATAACGTGATCCGCAGAGGAAGAGGCCAGTTTAATCACTGAGCCTTTTTCGGCGTTGTCCCGGCCGGTAAAGGTATTTCGTTCGATCAGGGAACCACTGCCTTTAAGCATCAACCAATGGTAAGTTGATAGGTTAAGCGTGTCTTCTTCGCCATCAAAAGTATTGTGTGAGAATACAAAGTTATCACCTTCTGAGTAGATAACGGCTTGCTCTTCTGTTTCGCAGAACTCGGCTGATTTTGTATCAACATCTTTAAAAGTTAAACCGGTAATCATCGCGCCATCAACCGTGCTGGCCACATGGATACAGGTTTCGCCGGTAATAACAGGAGATTGCTCTTCAACGGCTCGCAATGTCACTGCACTGGTTAACAGAATTGGGTCTGGATCCGTATAGATGTTGGTATTCAGGCCTACAACATCACCGTCAGCCAGGCCACTACTGATTGCAGCCGACAAACCGGCTGTATCGGAGACTACCTGAGTATAAACAACCGTATCCAGTGCATCGGATACGGTAGCCGAGAAATTATCATTATCGGTGTAGGTTGCGCTGACAGAGATAATCGCACCAGCCTGATTAACCGGAGTAAAAGTTGCCGCGTTATTGTTAGCGATTGCAACACCGTCAGCAAACCAGGTGTAAACAACATTGCTGTCGGTAACGCCATTGTTATCGCTCAGAACGGCGGTCAGTTCTGCGCTGGCCATGTAGGGTGCTGTGCCAGCTATTGTTATGCTGCCTGGTTCATCAACTGCTACATTCGTGACCGCAATGGTAGGTTCAGAAGTATTCGTTTCGGCAAAACCATTGTCGTCTGTGTACTCTGCCTGCACAGTGATTACCGTGCCAACCAGTGATGCATCAACAATATAACTACTTTGCGTAGCGCCACTAATGGCTACATCGTCGGCAAACCACTGATAGCTGATTGACCCGGTTGCGCCGTCCTGATCTGTGACATCTGCTGTTAGTGTATTACCAACAGTTGGCGTGCCGGTAATTGCCACACTGCCAACCTGGTTTATGCGCCCTACGGTTTCAGTAGCATCAGATGTTACCGATTCGGCAAAACCACGATCATCCTCAAACGCAGCATTTACGGTGATAACGGTGCCAAACTGTTCTTCTGCAAGTAATAGGGTGCTTTGGTTTGCATCGGCGATGACATCACCGTCGGCGTACCAGATATAAGCGATGACGGCATTGGCAATACCGTTGTCGTCAGACACCGACGCGGTTAACTCTTCACCAACAAAGGCGTCACCGGAAATTGTTACCACCGCAGGAAACGCTATCGCAGAAACCGGAGACGTGGCCTCGGTAATGTGTGATTCATTGATTCCGCCATCGTCAGTGTAAAGAGCCTGTACGGTAATAGGTAAACCAATTTGATCGTCTGTTAATGTAAAATTGTCACTCTCTGCATTGGCAATAGCCATGCCGTCGGCATACCAAATATACGTCACCAGACCTGAAATACCGTCGGGATCAGTGACCGTTACATTTAGCGTCTCTCCAGAGGTTGGTGTGCCAGAGAGCGCAATGCTACCCCGGGTATTAGGATTGTTATTGGCGTCAGTGTTACAACCTGTAAGGGCTGCTGCAACGATGCAAAGCGCGAGGTAGTTTAACTTCATGATGGCGATACTCTCCCAGTTTTCCGTGTGTCCAATATGCTTATTGTATTACCAATAGTTTCTATTTGTATTTTAATTGTTAACCTTTTGGTAAAGTATAAACACAATAATTGGTCTAATTCTACCACTTTAGTTACATTTTTTTCACAAAAAAGTTCGATTATTGGAATTTGGAGTGGTGTGGGTTATTACCAACTTGAAATTTTGGTAATAACTTAAGCTGGGCAGCCTGTGATCGAATGTCCACAGGCTGCAGGAGTTGGGGGAAATTAATGAATATTATTCAGGTAGTAGAAAGTTGCCTGAGCGTAATCGCGGGGCTCACCGCTGTTATTCTGGTTATACACGCCAGCTTTGAAATACATGTATTGATTATTTTTGAAATAGCCGCTTTCTGACATGTCCAGTGAGCGAGTGATATTTGGCTTATCCTGGCGAATGACGGTGACGTGCAGCACATTACTTTCCACGCTTATCTTGTAGCTGAATTTTTCATCTAAACCAATGCCATCAGTGGGGTCGGAAAGGGTATGTGAGCGCGAGCCAATCAAGTTGATCCAAATGTCATCACCGCCGTTGATTTCGTGGGCAAAATAAATAGAGCCTTTTTTATTATCCGGAAGTTTTCTGTAATACAAGCGGATAGGCTCATCGTCAGTGGCATGAATCTGACCAATAATGACGCGGCCAACCTTTTTGATGTCGCCGGTGGTGGATACCCGGTTAACTGCCAGAGTGGCTTCCAGACTACCTTCTATGGCACCGGCCTGGCGTTTTACTGAGCCATGAGTACCACTAAAAACCCAGTTATTACCGGTTATTCCCTGGGTTTTCATACTTCTGTTTCCGCGTCTGAGCATTTCGCGCAGCTCAGTACGTGCATATTTAGTGTTTTTTGAGGTTTTGGCTCCCTCGTTCGGACACGCGAATACCATACCGCCATCCTCTGCGGTGTAAAATAGCGGGCTAAGTTCAAATCCATCAGACAAAGGTTTCTCATAAATCATGTCTGCCTTGTTATCCTTATTCAGATCCGTGGGTAGGGTCAGACTCCAGTCGAGTAAATCGAAATTAGCGCTTGGCGGCACACCGGGTTTGAGTTGTCCATCTATTCCAAGCAAACGGCCTTCGGCAAGCGCTAGGTGAGAGTCTGGCACTGGAATGGGTTGCTGAGCGTTGCTTTTATTTATCACCAGCATGAACATGGCCAGCAGCAGGCAGGGTCCAATTATCTTTATTATTTTTGATTTCATTGTCTTAAACTCGCTTAGTCATCTTAAGTGCAGAAGGCCAGCCGTTTAGAGAGGCTGACCGTCTGATATGGATTGATTAAACTGGCTAACCAGCGACGCCGATCCCATTGCTACCGGGACGCGCTGGTGGATGTGAGTCGGCAGGATGTTCAGGATCCGCCGGCCATTGGCAGTGGCTATTCCGTCGGCATGCTCTACCAGCATTGCCAGCGGATTCGCCTCGTATAACAGGCGAATTTTACCGTGTTCGTTACCCTGGCGTTTGTCTTGTGGATAAACAAACATGCCGCCCCGGCTCAGCACGCGATGGACATCGCCAACCATGGCCGCGTTCCAACGCAAGGTGCTGTTTTCAAACTGGCTGGTATGACTGAGTAACTGATTAAAATAGCGCTGAATGATCGGTGACCAATGGCGATAATTAGCCATATTAACGGCGAATTCTGTACTGTTTTCCGGCACCTGCATTGCGGTTCGGGTAAGCAAGTATCCGCCATGGGTTAAATCCAGCGTATAACAGCGGGTTGGCCCGCCGGTGGACATTACCAATAAAGAGGAGGGACCATACAATACATAGCCCGCACAAACCTGCTGGGAGCCGGGTTGCAAAAACTGCTCTTCGCTATCATAGGCTACATCTGACCGTACCGGATAAATGGTAAAAATGGTGCCTATTTGCCCATTAACATCTATGTTGGAAGAGCCATCAAGGGGATCGAAAGCCACCACGTACTTTCCCTGTGAGTGACCGGCAACCACGTTCGGCTCTTCTTCCGAGGCGATAGCCGCCACGCTGTCATCATCAAGTAAAATATCCTTGAGTAGCTGGTTGGCAACGATATCCAGTTTCTTTTGGATTTCGCCCTGAATATTTTCATCCAGGGTTGACCCTAAGATACCCGCCAGATCGCCCTGACTGACCCGAAATGAGATTTCCTTGGTCGCCGCCAGGACCGTTCTGATCAGCATAATCAGATCGGTCTCTACACCGTCGTTTTTTAGCACAGGTATGAGTCGTTTCATGGTTGATACCTGTTGATACAATTGAGGTCGTTGAAACACTGAAAAAGCCGTTCAACCATATATTGCTCGCCATGACGCAGCCATACCCGTGGGTCGTAGTATTTTTTATTAGGCTTGTCCTGACCCTCAGGATTGCCAATTTGACCCTGTAAATAGTCTTGTTTTTCCTGGTAATAGTGCAATATGCCCTGCCAGGTTGCCCATTGGGTATCGGTATCGATGTTCATTTTGACTACGCCGTACGTCAGCGACTCCGCAATTTTATCGGGATCTGAGCCACTGCCACCGTGAAACACAAAGTTAAGGCTATTTTCCGGCAGGTTGAACCGATTGGAGACGTGAGTCTGAGAGTCTCTGAGGATTTTGGGAGTGAGCACCACATTGCCAGGCTTGTAAACACCGTGAACATTGCCAAAGGAGGCGGCGATGATAAAATTAGGACTAATCTTACTCAGTCGCTCATAGGCATAGGCAACATCTTCCGGTTGAGTATACAGCGCAGAATTATCCAGATGGGTATTATCGACGCCGTCCTCTTCACCACCGGTACACCCCAGTTCTATTTCAAGGGTCATACCAATGCGCGACATTCTGCGCAGGTACTCCTCGCATATCGCGATATTGTCTTCCAATGGCTCTTCTGACAGGTCGAGCATGTGCGAACTGAACAGTGGTTTACCATGCTGGGCAAACCAGCGTTCGCCCTCATCCAGTAAGCCATCAATCCATGGTAGTAATTTTTTGGCGGCGTGATCAGTGTGCAGCATGACGGGTACGCCATAGTGCTCAGCAACGGTGTGCACATAACGTGCCGCGGCCACCGAGCCAAGCACCGCAGCTTGTTGTCCGGGTAACTTTAACCCTTTACCGGCAAAAAACTGTGCTCCGCCGTTGGAGAGCTGAATAATCACCGGTGACCTGGCGAGCTTAGCAGCCTCAAGAGCGGCATTCACTGACGAGGTACCGACAACATTTACAGCCGGTAATGCGTATTGATGCCGCCGGGCATGATGGTAGATAAGCCCGGTATTTTCACCGGTAACTACACCCGGCTCGATAGTATTGCTCAAATGCATTGAATTGCTCCCTATTCACTAACAGCTTCAACACAGGCGTCAGTAATGGCTGACCAGTTTTCACTGTCTACCCACTCTTTTTTCGCGACCCAGGTGCCGCCTACGGCAAAGACGTTATTGAGTGACAGGTAATCTTTTTTGTTACCAGGGTTTACGCCACCTGTGGGGCAGAAGGAAACAGACTGAAACACGGAAGAAATCGCCGATAAAAATGGCGCGCCACCGGATAGCGAAGCAGGAAATAACTTTTGCTCAAAAAAGCCAAACTCGGTCGCCATTAATACATCGCTGGTGTTCGATGCTCCTGGCAGCACCGGTACATCTATACGGGAGAGTTCGCTAAGTAATAGTGGCGATACTGCTGGTGTGACAATGAAATCAGAGCCAGCTTTCAGGGCCTGTTCCAGAATCTCCAGAGAGGTCACAGTACCAGCCCCCACTTTAAGCGTTGGTACCTCAGTTTTAATGGCTTCTAACGCCGCTAAAGACGCGTCTGTACGTAGTACAACTTCCACCAGATTGAGTCCGGCGGCGGCCATTGCTTTAGCGATGGCAACACCTTGTTCAGGTGAATTGGCCTGAATAATAGGCAGCAGTGTCTGACCCGACATTAACTCAGAAAAGCGATTCATGATTTTCTCTCTCGTGTAGTTAGGCAACAATGCTGGTGCATTATTGCGAAATTATGGTGAGGTCAGAGAAGCTGATCCGTCACCGTCTCTTAAATGGGAAAACACACTCTTTTTCTAACTGCTTTGGTGCTAATTTCCGTGTATGGGTACTAGAGTCCTGCGGATTTCATTGCTGATTTAAACGGTTCCAACGGGATAATTGCGCCGGGGTGCTGAATCACAGTACCTGCCGCTCTGGCTGCCAGTTGCACAGCGTCACTAATGGGTGCTCCATTAGCTCTGGCGCCCAGATAAACGCCATTAAATGCATCACCTGCCGATGTAGTATCAACCACCTCTTTTACCGGCGTGATTTGGTGGTGCTCAATTTGCCCGTTGTCACTGGTAACCACTGAATGCGGACCATTTTTGATGACAACTTCGGCTAGGTTAAAAGGACGGCAAAATGCGATAGCTGCCTCGGCTGTCTGAATATCAAACAGAGCGGTGAGGTCTTCCACGCCTGGAAGCGCAATATCGGCTAATTCCAGCGCACGCATAAAAGCACTGGCTGCTTGTTGTGGTGAGGACCAGAGCCGGGCACGGTAATTCGGATCGAATATTAGTTTGACGCCCCGTGTTTTAAGCTCTGACAGGAGTTTCCACAGCCGTTCCCGGCCAGACTCTTCCAGCACGGCAATCGATATGCCGGAAAAAAACAAACTATCTCCGGCAGTAAACAAACTGGTGGTTTCCGGGCTAATAAAATCCATGACTTTGCGCGCGGCTGAGTCATTTCGCCAGTAAGTAAAGTGGCGTTCACCGGTATTGTCTGTTTCAATTAAATACAGGCCGGGGGACTTCTCCTGATGCTGAAAAACAAAACGGCAGTCCAGACCCTCTTGTTTGAACTCAGCTAACATTTTTTCACTCAGGCCATCTTTACCTATAGCGGTTAGCATGCCCGCTTCGATTGCCGGGAAGCTACGCTTCATATATACCGCTGAGTTATAAACATCCCCAGCAAAGGCTTGCTTCATGGTAGATGGCTCAGTAGCTCTAAGCTCTACCATGCATTCGCCTAAAAAATAAAATTTATCCATGTTTTGCTCTTGCACTTAATCACGAAGGTAGCGACGTGCGATTGAGCTTATGCAGCATCAATCGCACGCTGGTTATTTTTTGTCTGGATTTGATAATGGCTCGATTTTAGGGATCAGAATCCAAATCGCTGCCATGGCAGTGATTGCCAGCGAGGCGCCAATGACAAACGCAGGCGTGTAATTCCCATCGGCAGTCAGATAAGGCACTAGCGAGGTCAGGCCTACTGCCCCCAGCTTGGCTGCCATACCGGAAAAGCCCGACAAGGTGCCAACCGCTTTTTTCCCCAGCAAGTCACTGGGTAAGGTCTGGACGTTACCAATGGCAGTCTGGAAGCCAAACAGAATAACCGCCATGATCATTACTGCTGTGGCCGGTGAGCCTGGATTGGCCATGGCAAGTAATGCAGGCAGCATTAACAGGCATCCCAGGGTAATCGTTAGTTTTCGTGTCTTGTTAGTGCTCCATCCGGCTTTTAAACGGTTTTGTGCAAGCAGACCACCAAACCAGGCACCAAGCATTGCACCTACATAGGGTACCCAGCCATAAATACCGATGGCCTTAACATCCATGCCATACACTTCATTCAGATAAATGGGGATCCAGAATACAAACAGCCACCAGATAGGGTCGATAGCTGCTGAAGCAAGAATAACCCCCCAGCTTTCCTTGCGTCCCAACAGCTCTGCGGTTGACGGGTTATATTCATTGTCGGGCGCTTCGGCGCTGCTACCTGCTGGCGAGTTGCGCTGCCCGGTTAAAATGTACTCGCGTTCTTCCTCGGTGATCCATGGGTGACAGCCAGGTGGCGCTTTAACCAGTATTAACCATGGCACTAACCATAGCAGGCCGGTCAGACCGACCACTACAAACACCATTTGCCAGCTAAAGTAGACAGTTAACATGGCGATCAGAGGAATCGCTATAATGCCACCAATGGCAGCACCTGAGTTGAAAATGCCCTGCGCCAGTGCTCTTTCTTTAGTGGGAAACCACTCAGCGTTACCTTTAGCTGCCCCCGGCCAGTTGCCCGCTTCCGCTATCCCCAGAATGGCGCGAAAGATACTGAAGCTAAAAACACCTTGGGCGATAGCATGAGCTACGGTAGCCAATGACCAAACGCCAATAGATAGCACAAAACCTATGCGGGTACCTACCCAGTCGAAGAGCTTGCCAAATATGGCCTGACCAAATGCGTAAGCAAACACAAACACAATCGAAATATTGGCGTAGATTTGCTTTCTTTCCAGCGAGTCTTTATCCGGAAATAAATCATCAACAATATCCGGCCACAGCACGCTAAGCGCCTGACGGTCGATATAGTTAATGATGGTAGCCAGTGCAATTAAGGCAATAACCCACCAGCGTAAGCCTTGTAGTTTCATGGTTATTCCTCAATAAAGTCTTCGCGAGGTGGGCTGAACGTATCGATAAGAATGCCGCCGGTTGGACATACAGCGCCATGTTCTGCAAACGGTGGGATCAGGCAGCTGTCGCCAGGCTTAAGTACTTTTACGTCGCCGTTGATACTAAAGTGAAATTCGCCTTCCACCACGTAGGTGACCTGAGAGTGACGATGCTTATGAACGTACCCCTCGGCACCTTTGTCAAACCAGACCTTAACTGCCATTAGTTCTTCGTTATATCCAAGCATTTGACGTTTCAGGCCACCACCCAGATCTTCAATTTTTGTCTCATTGCCGAATGAAAAGAGAGGACTCTGCTTTTGCATGTTGTAACTCCTAGTGGTTCGAACGTACGAAAACGCCTAAGCGTCCGGTTAAGGTGTACGAAGTATTAAAATAAGAAAAAGTTTGCGACTCATCGTCTGCAGCCTGGTTTGAGCTGTCGATAGCGACGAGGTAATCCAGGCCTTCCACCGTCAACTCAATCAGGGTAAGCGACCCTTGCTGTGAGTATTGCAGTGCCGTAAGCTGACTGACTGCATTGAGGGTATACTCCTTGCTCGGGTTGTATTCACCGTGAGGTTCCAGCACCGACACAAAACGATGCTCAGACGTATTTTCAATACGGCGAATAAAGCCGTGTTCATTGCGCAGATTAAAATTAGGATCGTTAGCGCCGATTTGCGTAAACAGAAACTCTTCATTGCCCTGAGTGAGGCTGGTTTGCGTGTAAAACCGACCATTATCATTAAGCCAGGTCACTTTGGCCAAACCTGCTTTTGGCGTTGAACTGCCTTTTAACCATAAGTGCTGATAACCATTTTTTGTGCCCAAAGCCGACAAGTTGCTTGTGTTGCCTTTGAGTTCAAAATTTGTGTCGATCAACTGGCCCTGATAATGCAGCGGTAAATCCAGCTGATGAGGCGAGTCAGACGTGACCGAGAAAATATCCACGGCCACTGAGCGATTGAGTTCAGTGAGGTTAACCAGTGCTACTGTGCGTTCCAGCATGACGTCCGGATAAGCCGTTGCAATCTCTCCACTGGCTACCGAACCGGTGCCGCTGGTGGCAAAGAAGTTCAAATCTGGTGGGTTGGCATTGCCTTTTGTAACCTTGCCGTCAAAATGACTGGTCTCGTCGACGACGACAGTATTATGTGCCACTGTTTGCTTGGCGTAAGTCGTATTCTCCGGGAGATAGCGACCGCCGTATTTAGCTTCCACATTTAGGAACCGGGCAGCGCCGTAATCAGAGACGATTTCACTGCCATGGTCGTAATACTGCCAGGTGAGCTTATCAAAATGGCCATGTCCCAGACCCTGCGAGGCGGGCTTAAACAACAGCGCTTGCTCGGTTCCAATATTACTGCGCATGACGACCAGCGCGCCTTCGGTACCGTCACTGCCGTCGCCAAAGGCCACGGACTGGTACTGGTAAGGGGTGGTAAGTTCAGCGTCCAGCGCCTGAGCGACTTTGAGGCCATCACCGGTAAGCACTATCTGGTCTTGTTGATGTGCAATATCCAGCAGGCTGGTATCGGATGTCAGGCTATAAGCTGCAGCTACACCATGTACCAGCTCAATAGTATCGGTTCCCTTGCTCTTAATTGCGTCATTAATGGGGAAGAAAAGGCCGTTGTAACTGAGCTCAATGGCGGCATAAATGGCTTTTAACAGTACGCCGTCGCGATGCTGGAAAATCGCCCGGCCAGGTTCGTTGTTCTCGATAGCTCTGGCAAAGGTCACAAAGGGTAATAAGGCAAATCGATGGTAATACGGGCCCTCGTTATAATAGCCCTGTGGCGAGAACAAAATATCAAGCTGCTTTAAGAAGCCGCCCTCACCGGATTTATCCAGGTCGTAAAGGGCTTTTTCAACCCATTCTGGTTCGTCCATGACATAACCCGCCATACCCACACCGGCCGTGGCCCAGGTACCGTGATTATGCACTTTGTTAAACGTAGATGGCTGACCCTCAGAAAGGAATAGCGCCACCGGTTTGAGCAGGTTTGTTTCAATGGTAGCAATGTGCTCAATGCTCAGGGCGTCATAGATCAGATCATAAGCCTGGATGGTATAGACCAGCCACATTGCCTCATTCAGGCTTTGCCAGAATAATTTGCCCGGGTTTTGTGCGTTCACCTTACGCTGGGGGTGTACGTTTAAGGTGGGGTAGAGCTTCGCGTACGCCAGTAACATATCCCGAACAAAGTCTGCATAGTCTTTGTTATGGGTAATTTGGTACATCACGCCAGCGTTGTACATTAACTGGTAGTTCTTTTTGTGTTGCTCATGGGTGTAACCACCGCCACCATCACGGGGTACCGGTACAACAATGGGTTGTTGAATTTGTTCGTCGAGCTGCGCCTGCCGGGCCGTCACTGCAGTGCTAAACCGACCCGGCTGTTTGGCCGCAGTGCGCATTGCTACGACGTCTTGTTCAGTAATCACCAGGTTGGGATGTGAAGCCTGAGCACAGGCAGACAAAACGACGGCAACCATTAGTACAATGAGATGGGATTTGATAAACCGTAAATGCATAATCATTATCTTTTCTCACTCGCCACGATGCGGTTGTTATGAAGTGTTGCCGTGTGTGGTCCAGGCATCCGTAGTTCTTCAACCTGCGGCGCGCTGGTGTCTTCAAACACGTTATTGGTGATTGAGGTGATAGGTTCTCCCACCGTGTGCTCTACCTTAACCGGCGCTGAGTGTCTTACCTCATTGTTGGCAATATTGGTTACCTGCACACCGTGTAAAAAGAGACTGGCATTGCGTTTATTCCGTTTGCCATTGCCCGCCGTATCCACTGTGTTACCGGTCATATCAAAATGAGGACCAAAGGTGCTTTCGTCGGTACCGCCCCGATAGAGTTTAACGATAGCGCCTTGAATCTGACTAAAGGTGTTATCGGTAAGCGTGACGTACTCAGCGTTATAGATGCCCAGGTCTTCAATTTCACTGTCGAGGCTTAAAATATCACCGGTTACCTGGTTAAAGGTGTTGTTAACCAACGTAATCTGGTCGGCAAATGCGCCCTTACCGGTGGTAAAGAAATTAAAGGAATGGTTAATATTTAAGTCGCTAACCGTGGAGTCGGTCATCACAAAACGGTAATTGTTAAGCATGCCCCACTTTTGGGATCTGATAACACTATTACCGGCGGCGTCCGGGCTGTACTGACCTGTTATGGATAAGCCGTGCAGACTGAGGTTGCCGCCATCGCGAATTTCGAATAATGCGGTGCGTTCAAAAGACAGCTTAGCTTTGCCATGATGGCGAGCTTTAACCGCTAGCGTTTTATCGATAACGATTAACTTAGGCACAATGTAATGACCGCTGGCGAGTTCCAGTGTGTCGCCGTCCTGTGCCTTATCGATAGCCATTAACAGTGCGCTGGCGTTAGCTTCTACCTGGTGTGTACGACCTGAACCGAAAGCGGTTTCCGGTGCCTTTTTAGGATACCAGCTAACGCCGGTCTGTGATTTTTTTGTGCTTTGCAGCGATGAACTGGCACCTGCCTTCGCATTAGCGGTAAGCAGACCACTGTCATTACGTTGCAATGCAATTTCCTGGTGTTTAAAGCCGTACTCAATGTCTGCTGGCGGCGCCTGATTAATCAGGTTGTTGGAAAACGTAATGCCGCTGATGTCGTCAAATACAGAGAACGGATGCTTACCACTTGTATTGATGATCAGATTATTACGAAAAACACTATTTACCGGAGGTGCGCTACGTTCTGCATCACTGCCGGCTGCCAGATGAATGTGCTGCACATCAGCGAATGTATTGTTTTCAATGGTGGCGTTGTCCACCTGGTGGTAGCGGTTGATTGGCGAGTCTGGTACGCCATTCATAACCGTAAAGCCACTGCCGAAGCGGTAGCCGGTTAAACCTTCCAGGTAATTGTTTCGCACGATCTGATCGCGGTTAATCACACGGATCCCACCGGTGTGAGGCACGTTATTACCAATAAATACGTTTTCTTCAATCAGGTTACCATTCCCATGGCGCATGGTAAGTGTGCCGCGTGCTTCAAAGAAGGTGTTATTACGAATGATATTTTTGCCGGACTTAATAGAAATAATTTCTACTTCGCCATTGGTGTGTTCGAAATAATTATTTTCCACCAGCGTGTGAGAGTCAGTCAGCGAGTAATGACTGGTACCTATACGCAGGGTTTCACCACCGTTAGAGCCAAAAGTAGGGCGATATCCAAAGTAGTTGTGGTCAAGGCGGTGGTAATTTTGCTGGCTTTCTTCATTATTCAGGCGCACAGCGACAGTGACGCCTTTATTGCGTTTACCAACAATATGGCTGTGGTCAAGGCGATTATGCTGACCGTATAACGCTACCCAGTAGTCAGATTCTTGTTTATCCGGGTTGTTGAAATTATCGATAACGATTTCGGTGACCCGTGAGTTAAAAGCTAGCTCATTTTTGTTGCGACGAAACTCAATGACTGCAGAGGTAGGCGTATAACCGTTTTTGAACACCAGACCTGAAACGACGAGATATTGCCCGGCTAAGCGCAGGTTACTCTGGCCACTGATAATAACGCCGCCCTTGGTTTCTGCGGTTAAAGTAATAGGGGCTGATTCAGTGCCCTGGCCAGACAGTAAAATTTCAAAATTTTCCCAGACGCCATTTTTCAAGGTAACAGTATCGCCAGCCTTAAAGCGCTGAGCGATGTTTTGGTAAGCTTGTTTATTCTCAACGAAATACTCTTTTGCCGTCAGGTTAAAAGACAGGCACAGAGAGACAAGTAAGGCGATTGTCAGACCGTAAACTTTCACTATACGCATCATACTCTCTTGGTAGTTGCGGCCGGCAGTAAGGGTGATAAAGCATCAACGCAGGCAATACCGGCCAATTATTATTATGTATGTTGGGGGTAATTAACACGCTCACCGGCAACGACAAAAGTGCTGATTACCCTCCTTAACATAGACTGTTATTTCGATAACTTGAGATAGTAATCAAAGATTTCAGGCACATTGCCCTGGCCCAGTCCTGCATCGAACGCCGCCTGAAGGTTAGCCGAAGAACCTTCGGCAATTTTTGATTCGGTGCCCAGATCGTCAACCATCTTCAGGAAATAACCTAAATCCTTGTTGGCATTGGCAATTGAAAAACCAAGGTCGCTGACATTATCGACCGCATAGTTTTTACAAAACTGCATAAAGGGTGAGCTTGACGGGCCGGTAGACATAATGTCGAATAATTGCTGCCGATCAACGCCAGCTTTGTCTGCCACTGCAAATGCCTGAGACATGGCACAAACCGTTGTCATCCCCATAAAGTTATTGATCAGTTTGGTGGTGTGCCCGGCACCGAGAGCACCCAGGTAGAACACGTTTTCTCCCTGGTCTTCCAATACAGTTTTCACTTTTGCAAAGGTTTCAGGGTCGCCAGCCGCCATAATATTGAGCAGGCCATCTTTAGCGTGTGCCGGAGTGCGCCCAAGAGGAGCATCGATCATGCCTACGCCCTTTTCAGCTAAGTCAGCACCAATTTTACGAGTAGATGCTGGTACTGACGTACCGAAATCTATGAGCGTAGCGCCTGGTTTAACACCTTCCATGATGCCGTTTTCACCATAGATAACTTTTTCAACAACCGCTGAAGTGGTTAAGCACAGCATAATAATGTCGGCTTGCTGAGCAAGCTCTTTGGCTGTTGAGGTTGAACTGGCGCCTTTTTCAACGCAGGCATTGACTGCGTTTTGATTTAGGTCCATGACGACTAGCGGGTAGTTTTTCTTCTGCAGGTTTTCAACCATGTTACCGCCCATAAGGCCTAGTCCGATGAAGCCAATGACTGGTTTTGACATGAATCACTCCTAGATTAAGTTCGTCTCACGTTGGCAAGACGATGAATATCAGTTTGTTGTGTACGTAAGTTGTCTTAGCTACCGCTTTGAAAGTGAGTAACACCCTGAATATTTGTGAACGGATTCATCAATGTTGAACACTTTAAGCAGTCACTAACGACTCATACTTAAGGTGTTAAAACATTATTAATATATTGCCAATTTGTCAACCAATTATAATTTTTTGGATATAAACTTCATATTTATGTTTTTATTGGTTTTTTTGTAATTCATAGGTAGATTGCTGCTTTTTACTGTTTCAAATATGAAACAAAATGAATAAAAAAAGTGTTTTCATTTAAAATTAATGGAGCATCATGGAATTTGTTAACTAAATTTTTACAATAATTGTGCTGTTCATAGTGGTTTTTAGTCATTGTTGATCTCATTTGTTATTTAAATTGGTTGACCATTTGTGGTTTAACAACTATTAATGGTAAAAGACTTGCAATTCTGGCAATTGAAAGGAGATTTTGATGACTGAAAAAATAGCGGTAATTTCGGGGGCGACCGGAGGAATTGGTGCCGCAGTAGCTAAACGATTAGGCCAGGAGGGTTATACCCTTATTTTAAATGGACGGGATCGGGAAAAAGGACTGGCGCTTGTCTCGCAGTTGCAAAGCGACAAGGTTACTGCAGAGTTTGCCGCTTTTGATATCACTAATGAATCTGAAGTGAATCAGTCGCTTCAGGAAATAGGTGAGAAATACGGGCATATAGATTGTGTTATTAATAATGCAGGTGGTCTTGGAGGGCGCAGCCCCATAGAATCAATGAGCACCGAATTTTACCGCTCTGTTATGGCGCTCAATATGGATAGCGCTTTTTATCTATCCCGCGCTGCAATCCCTTATCTTAAGAAATCCGACTATGGTGCCATTATAAACAATACGTCCAACGCGGCGTGGAATGGCGGTGGTCCGGGTGCTGGGATCTATGGTGTGTCAAAAGCTGCCGTGCACGCGTTTACCCGAGCGTTAGCCAAAGAACTTGCGCCTTATGGCATTCGCGTTAACGCAGTGTCACCGGGAACAATCGACACTCCTTTTCATGAGCAAATAAAAGCGACCAAACCAGAAGTTTTTGCATCGTGGAAAAACAATATTTTATTGAATCGCTTAGGACAGCCTGAGGAAGTGGCATCGGTAATTGCTTTTCTGGTGAGTAAAGATGCATCCTTTATTACAGCAGAGACAATACAAATAGGTGGCGGTCAAGCACTTGGGATCTAACGGTTTTGTATGAGTATCCAGTGCATTAACCGTGCAGTAATGAGCAGTTATCTTCAACCGACCCACTGAAGACTATGTACGTTATTATGTGGTTTACTCGCAGAGCGGCGTTAACGCCGCTCTATTTTATGGTAAATTGACTTGAATTAGAGCAAGTGAACTTTTAGGGTATCGCCTCACTAAACCATGAAGTAAAACCTATGGCTGATTGTCACATTAAAGCGCTTGAGCTGGCCAGAGCCGGTAACTGGGATGGCTCTCACGATCTGGTTCAGGACTATAACGATGAATTTTCCTGCCTGATCCACGGCTACCTGCACCGGGTTGAGGGTGATGAGTTTAATGCCCGTTATTGGTATACCCGGGCTGGCACTACAATGCCTACTAATTCACTGCAACAAGAGCTGACGCGCCTGGAAAGTCTGGTGCGCGGCAACGGCTAGCCGAGCGTAGTTAACCCTTTTCTCATACTTTCATTTGTATGCGGCGCTGATTACCAGATTTGTTAAGTACATTAACGAAATCACGCGCTGCATACGAATTCTTATTGATGTGCCCACAGGTTCGATGTTATTGCTAACGTAGCCGGCTTTTATATGGGAGCCGGACCGACACGTCTGACGGAGAATCAATGAATCGAACCCTGGCCACCACCGTAATATTCAGCGGCTTTTTTCTGCTCGGCATCCTGTTGCTGATGTGGGGGATCCTGCTGCCTCGTATGGCGGCAGAGTTGACCATGAGCAGTTTTGTTAGCGGTGCGTTGTTTACGCTGTTTTCGCTGGGCATGATGATGGGCGCTATTGTGGGCGGCAAATACGCCTCGCGGTTTGAGTTTTTGCCGTTGTTTGCCAGTTTGTCGCTGGTGAATGCCCTGTTCATCGTTATCGCCGGCTTAATGCCAAACTGGCCCGGACTACTGGCCATTGTGTTTATTGTTGGCCTGATAAGCTCCTGCAAAATTACCATTGGCCACACGATTATCGCGCAGCTCTATGTCGAAAAACGATTCGCCATGATGGGCATTATGGATTTTATGTTTAGTCTTGGCACCCTGGTGGCGTCATTTTACGTGTCGCTTATCTTTTTGTGGCAGGCGAACTGGCGTTTGCCGTTGCATTTTCTGGCTGGCTTTTGGGTTATTCTGGCCATCTTTACCTTCCTTAGCGTCCGGAGCGCAAAAGCGAAATTACCGTTGGAAAATGAGCCGGAGTCTGCGCCGAAACAAACACTCGCTTTTGCCACCATAGTGAAACAACCGGTATTCTTGCTGCTCGCGGTGGCGAGTTTTGGCTATGGGGCCGTAGAATTTGGCACCGTTAACTGGTTCGTGAGTTATGCGCAGCAGGGGCTGGGATTCGACGGTGATGCAGCCCGTTTGTTATTGGCCGGCTTTACCGGCGGTATGGCGCTGAGTCGTTTGAGCTTTGCCTGGTTTTTACGCTGGTTTAGCGTGCATCGCCTGATGGTGGTGTTGGTCACGATGCTGCTGGCGGGGGCGATCATTGCCAAGCTGGGCACTACGTTTCCCCTGATAATGCTGGGTAACTTCCTGTTAGGCCTTGGGCTGGGCGGACTCTTCCCGCTAATCCTTTCCGCCGCAATGAATATCGACAGCGAAAAAGGCCCGCTGTTATCAGGAATAACTATTCTTGGTAACGCCATGGGGGTGCAACTGGTGTCGCTTGGTACTGGTGCCTGGGCCGGGATAGCTTCTATTGAAGTGGCTTACTGGGCTGTGCCGATGGCAGCGGTGCTACTCTGGAGTGCCACCTGGTTTTACAGCCGCATCATTAAACAAGGCTAGGGCGTACACTTACAGCCCTTCGCTGGGTAGCCAGAATTCGGCTATCAGACCTTCCTGTGGGTGGTTGCGCAAATTGATCTGCCCGCCATGCATTTCGATGATCCGTTTGGTGATAGCTAACCCTAAACCGGAGCCACCGGAGTTGCGGGCAGAATCTCCCTGGGAGAAGGGCCGGAAGACATTTTCCAGACTGTCTTCCGGAATGCCCTGGCCAAAATCACGCACCTTGCAGATTACACGGTTCTGCTTTTTGTCGAAGTAGGTGGTGATTTCAATATGGTTACTGCCGTAGCGGAAAGCATTTTCGATTAAATTATCGAGAACTCGCTTTAACGCGACTTTACGCAATGGAATATTCGGCAGTGGATTGAGTTCCAGATGGATCGACTGACGGTCTTCTTTGGAGGGATTAAACTGCTGATTGGTGTTGCGGGCATCCGCCAGTTCGGTAATTAACGGGTTCAGGTTGGATATCGTCTGGCGTTCCTGTTGCTCCTGCCGGGCATACTCAATGAACTGATCGATAATCGCATTCATATCCTCAATGTCGCTGACAATGCCTTCTTTTACCCAGTCCTGGTCCTCTGGCAGCATTTCGGTGGCCAGACGGATACGGGTAAGCGGTGTGCGCAGGTCGTGAGAAATGCCGGCAGTCATTACCATGCGGTCGTGCTCTAACTGCTTGATCCCCTGATTCATGCGGTTAAACGCTTTGGTCACCTCAATCATCTCGCTGGTACCGTCTTCTTTTAATGGCGGTGGAAACTGGCCCCGGCCTACTTTAATGGCGGCGCGCTGTAAGGCGCTTAACGGGCGATTGAGCCGGAAAACAAACAGCCAGCCACCGCCCACACTTAAAATACCGATCAGCAACAGGTACAGAGTCAGCGGGAAAATATTGGCTTCGCTTAACCCGAACACCGGTACCCTGATCCACTTGTCAGCCAGACTGCTGATTTTTATCCAGACATAATAGGGCGTAGATTGCTGATCCAGCTGGGGCGCACTAATGCGCACTTCGGCTTTCTCACCGAGCTGCTCGGTGACCTGCGCAGACATAAACTGATAAAAGGTTGCCTGGCCCAGTCTTGCCGCTTTCGCTTCGGTATCGGTGAAGATACGAATGCCGGTTTGGGCTTTTAAGGTGCGCAGGTACTCTGGGTCATCGAGATCGTCCAGATGGGTTTTCAGGGTAGCGGCCTCGGTGGCAATCAGGCTGTTGATTTGCTCATAGCTGGGCCGAATAAAATACATAGTGACCGACAGGTAAGAGACTACCTGATTGATCAACAATAAAACGCCAATCAGCAGTACAGTTTGGCCAAAGGCGCTTTTAGGGAGTAATCGCACGAATGAGTTTACTGGGCAACCGCGCCGTCAGGCACGAAAACATAGCCTAAACCCCATACGGTCTGAATATAACGCGGATTAGCCGGATCTTCTTCGAGCATCCGTCGCAAGCGTGATACCTGTACGTCAATACTGCGTTCCAGGGCGCTGTAGTCACGGCCCCTGGCGAGGTTCATGAGTTTGTCGCGGGACAAAGGCTCACGGGGATGAGTGACCAGTGATTTCAACACGGCAAATTCGCCGCTGGTAAGAGACAGGGATTTACCGTCGTCGGTCATTTCGCGGGTGGCCAGATTTAACCGGTAACTGCCAAATTCAACGATCTGTTCTTCCATGGATGGTGCGCCTGGCGCCTCGTGTGTCTGACGACGCAGCACGGCTTTAGCCCGGGCAAGTAATTCTCGTGGATTAAACGGTTTTGGCAGATAGTCGTCGGCGCCCATTTCCAGGCCAATAATGCGGTCTACTTCATCGCCTTTAGCGGTTAACATAATAATCGGCATCTTGCTTTCAGCCTGACGCATGCGGCGGCAAATCGACAGGCCGTCCTCACCGGGCAGCATCAGGTCGAGTACCATTAAATGAAAGTTCTCACGTTCCAGCAGGCGGTCCATTTGCTCGGCATTTGCCGCGCTTCTGACCTGAAAACCTTGTTCAACCAGATAGCGTTCAAGCAAGCTGCGTAACCGCATATCGTCATCGACGACTAATATTTTTGATGTTTCCTGACCCATTTCTGCCTCATTGACAACCGCGTTCCGGTATCACTATAACCCTAAGTGATACCGGACAAAAGTGCTCAAATGTTTCGAACTGGCGATGATTGTTACAAAGCGTGTCAGGCGGCCGTTTCAGGCAACTCCTGGCATTACGTAGGTAGCAACACCATACACCAGCGCGTAGCCTATAGAATAAGCAATGAGCAGCAATAAGAAATACTTGCCGTAACGGGCAAAGCTCAGGCCTTTTACTTTGCTCATGGTGACGATACCGGCAGCAGAACCGATGATCAGCAGCGACCCTCCCACTCCGACGGCATAAGTCAGCAGCATCCATTCACTCACCGACATACCTATATTGGCTTTAAGCAGTGCAGCGGTTAACGGCACGTTATCGATTAACGCCGAGGTAGCGCCCATCACGTAGTTGGCCACCAGTGGCGGGAACACCTGGTACAGGTACAGCAATGAGTGCAGGGCTTCGATGTGTTCCAGCATACCCACCAAAAGCAGCACGCCGAGGAAGAACAGCAGCGTATCAAACTCTATATAGCGGATGTAATCCATAATCGGGTCCTGATCGTCATCTTCACCCATGTGGTTGGCTACTAAAAACATGATCGCCATGCCGGCGAGGAAGGTGAGCATGGGGGGAATGGCAAATAGCACGTTTAAGATCAGCGTTGAAATAATGGTGCTTAAGAAAATACCTGCGATCACGTAGTCGATGGTGTTGGTGGCATAGGTTGTTTTACGAATTTTGACGTTACCGGTCATCCCTATACTCAGTAATCCGGTAAGTACCATGACCGCCAGAAACGAAGGCACCAGCAGCCAGAACAGCTGGGTAATGGTGACTTTCTTCTGCATGAAGATCATCAGTGTGGTGACGTCACCGGTAATCAGCGACACACCGCCGGAATTGACTGCAAAGACAACCAGTACCGAAAAACGCATGGTTTGGTTAAAGGGCAGTCCCAACGATAGCACCATGGCAATTGAAACCAGCGTGGCGGTGATATTGTCGGCCAGCGAGGAGAAGCAAAAGCTAAACAGGGCTGTGATCAACATCAGCTTTTTCAGCGAAATGTGGGTCGGCATAACCAGGTTGAGCATATTGGCTATCAGGCCCTTGCGGTTTAAGTAGGCAACAAAAGTCATTGCCGCCACCAGGAATAACCAGAGGGTGGATATTTCGGTAATGTTATGTAATAAACCTTCGTTGACCGCCTCGGTAGAGGCCGGATTGTCGGCAGTGATAAAAAGGATCATCCAGGCCAGTGTGCCAAAAAATAATGTGATCTTTGCCTTGTTGATGTGCAGCACTTCTTCGAACATCACACCAAGTAGAGCCAGGGCGGCCAGAGTAATAAGAATGGTATCTATCATGAGGGGGGATTCCGCAATTTCAGTGACCGTATTTTACGGCGAAGGCCTCGCCAGTAAAGGGCTAAACGGTGAATGAGCGGTGTCAGGCGTTAATAGTTAATATTCATTTGGATAATAAAAGACTTTGGTCTTACGACCAAAGCGTGATGCCGAAATCTAATCGCCTATTCTATAGGCAGACGGTTGGATGCTTTGACTTCCCGCAGAGAGAGGTTGGAGCGAATGGCGGAAATGCCTGGCAGTTTACGCAGCACGTTTTCAACAAACGCACTGTAGTCATCCAGATCTTTGGCTACCACCTGTAGCATGAAATCGGCCTCGCCGGTGGTGTTATGGCAAGACAACACATTTTTGGAATTCAGAATAACGCGCTCGAATTCCCGGGTGCTGGCCTGATCGTGCGCAGTGCAGGAGAGTTGTACAAATGCCAGCACACCAAAGCCCAGCTTGCGGCGGTCCAGATTGGCCTGATAGCCATCGATATAACCTTCCTGCTCGAGTCGCTTTAATCGTCGCCAGCAGGGGGTTTCGCTAAGTGACAGGTGCGAGGCGAGCCTGGCATTGGTTAACCGACCGTCTTGCTGCAAATGGGCTAAAATAGTCCGATCTGCCTTATCTAAATCACTCAAAAGAAGAAGCCTTTATATGGATGTTAATTGGAGAAAGACTATTTCAGATTGACGGTTTATTCAATATCACAAAGCAAGGTTATTTCTGGCTGCTGGCCGTAGAATTCACAGCAGACCGCAAACTGTGCACCAGGAGTAATACCGACGATGAAAGCTGTGCTGATTGAGCAATTTTCCAGACCGCCCACCATTCAACACTTACCCGAACCGGACCCCAGGCCTCATGGAGTGGTCATTGAAGTGAAAGCGACAGGGGTTTGCCGTAGCGACTGGCATTGCTGGCAAGGGCATGATACAGACGTGGTGTTACCGCATGTACCGGGCCATGAGTTTTCAGGTGTGGTTGCGGCTGTGGGTAAGGAGGTAAAGGGCTTTAAAGTCGGCGACAGGGTTGCCATCCCGTTTATTAATGCCTGTGGCAGCTGTGGTGAATGTCATAGTGGTAATCATCAGGTGTGTGGCGCGCAAACACAGCCGGGGTTTACCCATTGGGGCTCATTTGCCCAGTACACCACGGTTGATCACGCTGATGTGAATCTGGTGCATCTGCCCGAGGAACTGGATTTTGTTACCGCTGCCAGTCTGGGCTGTCGCTTTGTTACCTCTTTTCGCGCGGTTATTGATCAGGGGCGGGTTAGCGCTGGCCAGTGGGTTGCGGTACACGGATGCGGTGGTGTAGGTCTCTCGGCCATAATGATTGCCAGTGCCGCAGGGGCCAATGTCATTGCCGTGGATATTAGTGACGAAAAACTCAGGCTGGCGACTTCCCTGGGCGCGGTCGCTACCCTTAACGCCAGTCATACCGAGAATGTCCCCGCCGCGGTAAAAACCATAACTCAGGGAGGTGTGCATGTGTCGCTGGATGCGTTAGGGCACCCTTTAACATGCCAGAACTCTATCAGGAGTTTACGTAAGCGGGGCAAACACATTCAGGTTGGCCTGCTATTGGCCGACCAGGCTAATCCGGCGATTCCCATGGATATTGTAGTAGCTCATGAGTTGGAAATTCTTGGAAGTCATGGCATGCAGGCTTACCGCTATGAGGCTATGTTTGACCTGATCAAAACGGGTAAGCTCGAGCCTCAGAAACTGTTAGGACAGACTATCACTTTGGAGCAGTCCATTGCGGCGATAACCACTATGGATAAGTCGTCCACGGTAGGGGTCACTGTGGTCACCGAATTTTAGGGGTGTGGAACAGGGCGTCGGCCTGGCCGATCGCCTTGTTTTTGATGCCGGTTATTGCACCCAGTCCATCTGATAACCGCGGCTTTTCTTGCGCTTCATTAGATCTTCAATCAGTGGCGTCAGAATCAGCTCCATGGCAAGCCCCATTTTGCCGCCGGGCACCACCAGTGTGTTGATGCGTGACATAAACGAGCCGTCAATCATTTGCAGCAGGTAAGGAAAGTCGACGTTTTTCATTTCACGGCGGAAACGCACCACCACAAAGCTTTCATCCTGCGTGGGTATTTCACGGGCGCTGAACGGGTTTGAGGTATCCACCGTGGGCACCCGTTGAAAGTTAATGTGGGTACGGGAAAATTGCGGCGTAATATAATGGAAGTAATCGTCCAGACCGCGCACAATACTGCTCATTACCGCTTCCCGGGAATGGCCCCGGTCGGTGGTATCGCGCACAATCTTCTGGATCCATTCCAGGTTAACAATGGGCACCATGCCCACCAGTAAATCCACATACTGAGACACATCAATGTCTTCGGTTTTTACGCCGCCATGTAAGCCTTCGTAAAACAACAAGTCCGTATCATTAGGTAATTCCTGCCAGGGCGTAAAGGTACCGGGCATCTGATTAAATGGTACGGCATCATCAAAGGTGTGCAGGTACTGGCGAAACCGGCCAGTGCCATCTTCTGCATACTGGCTGAATAAGGTTTCGAGCAACGAGAAATCATTGGCTTTCGGACCGAAGTAGCTGATGTGGCGCCCCTGCTCCTGCGCTTTACGTATTTCTACTTCCATTTCCGGGCGGGTAAAGCGGTGGAAGCTATCGCCGCCAACGTACGCTGCATCAATTTTCAGGTTACGAAAAATATGCCGAATCGCATTGGTAGTGGTTGTGGTGCCGGAACCAGACGAACCGGTAATAGCAATAATGGGATGTTTTACCGACATGCGCACTCTTTTTGGGCTGATGGAGATCCGAAATGTCAGACTCTTGGTTGGTCTGTGTCAGATACTCAATAAGATAATCCCTATTTATAAGCTTGTGAGCGCCAATAATCAACCCTGATGCGAATCGGTGGGCTGCCCGGGAGGGAGTGATTTTCCGCAGTGAGGGCAGTACTGATAGGGGCTTGCGTGTTGATTGTGCTGATTATAGTCCTGTGCAATGTCGATCAATAAATTGGCCTGATCATCATCGAGGCCTAATGTCTCCCGCAACTGATTTAACCGGGATAACTCATGGGGAGAGAGGCTGCCATCAGCGATGACTTCCATTACATGCTTACGAAAGGTATCGCGCCGCAAGCGTAATTGCTCGGATAAACGGGAGGCCAGAATACCGGCTGGTAAAGCAAATATCCCTACCCCTAAAATAGTTATCGCACCGCTGAATATCTTGCCCAGCGGCGTAATCGGCGTGACATCGCCGTAACCTACGGTGGTCAGCGTATTGATTGCCCACCAGAGTGCGGCCGGAATGCTGCCAAAGGCTTCAGGCTGGGCCCGTTGTTCAATGTAATACATGCCAGTGGCCGCCAGTACCATCACGATAACCAAAACCGATACCGCGGCTGCCAGTACGCGTAGCTCCTTACGAATAACGGTGTATAGCAGATTAACTGAACGGGAGTAACGACCGAGTTTTATCAGCCGGGTAAGCCGCAATAACCGTAAAATACGCAAATCAAAGGCGATGAACATGCTCAGGTAAAAAGGCAGTATCGCGGCTAGATCCACCAGTGCCATGGGCGTAAACATATAGCGTAAACGCTGCTGCCAGGATTTGCGGTATGGTGCCTGGCGATAACTGACGGTTTGCGGAGCGCTGGGGGCGCTCCATACCCGGGCTAAATACTCCAGCGTAAACACCACAACCGAAAACACTTCAAAAGCATACAGTTGAGGGTGCCATTGCTGGTGGAGTTCAGACACGGTAGACACCATAACCGCCACGGTATTGAGTAAAATGAGTAGGATTAAGAAAAGATCAAAGGCCCGGCTAACGTAATCGCCTTTACGATGAGGCTCAAGAATATGATAGATACGGTTGCGAATTGGCTGGTAGCTCATTAAACCTCCTCAGTACTCCTGTTTTACTCTACCCGCTAGCAATTATGTTGAGCAAGTCCGGCCGGGGAGAAGGCTTGAGCTATCACAATTTTTTGGTATTTAGCGAAACAGTGTAATTTTTCTGCGCTATGGAAGACTACCTGTATAACCCTCTCACTTACAGGATATATGATATGGAATTTTTAACGCAGCTTTTCGACAATACTTCACCCGCCCAGTTTGCCGTTGTGGGTGCATCGGTACTATTTGTGTGGTTTTTACCGGCCATGGTGGCAATGATGTTTAACCGTAAACAGGTAAAGTTAATTGCCCTGGCGTGTATACCGGCCGGATTTTCAATGATCGCCTGGGGCGGCGTAATGGTATGGGCATTCACAGGTAACATGGTTAACCGGTTTAATAAGAAGCCGGCAACCCAAGATTAATACCAATCCGCATAGAAGTTTACCCTCTCAGAGTGAGTCAAAACGACTTAGATCACGACGTGTTCTCTGAGGCATAGTCATTCTATGTCCAGAGGACGCAACACAGATGTAAGTCGTTTTGGCCACTCCCTTTGGGCAAGGCTGGCAGGCATTCTGGCGTTGTTACGCTTGCTTGATTTGGAACCACCAAACCTGTGCAACCAAGCCTAGCCAGAAAGCCTGACAGTCTTGCTGAGTGGGCAAACTTCTATGCGGATTGGTATTAGGGCTTACTGGTGTTTCAGGTAGAAAAAAGCCGCTCTGGTGAGCGGCTTGTTATTTTCTTACTCTAGTTGGCTAAACCAGCCTGTTCCCGCGCCATGGCCCGGTAGGCAATATCATTGCGGAAGTAAACATCTTTCCAGTCAATGGCTTTAACCAGCTGATAAGCTTGTTGTTGAGCTTCGGTAACACTGTTACCCAGCGCCGTGGCACAAAGCACGCGGCCACCGCTGGTAACAACTTCACCGTCTTGCAGCGCCGTGCCGGCATGAAAGACTTTGCCTTCCAGTTTCGCGGCTGCGTCTAAGCCCGAGATCACATCGCCTTTAGCATAATCGGCAGGATAGCCACCTGCAGCCAGCACTACGCCAACGGCAGCGCGGGAGTCGAAGTCAATCTCGATACCTGCCAGCTCACCGTCACAGGCTTTCAGGCATAAGGCCACCAGGTCTGACTGTAAGCGCAGCATGATAGGCTGGGTTTCAGGGTCGCCGAAGCGGCAGTTATATTCAATCACCTTAGGCGTGCCGTCAGCCATAATCATCAGGCCGGCATACAAAAAGCCGGTGTAGGGATACCCTTCTTCTGCCATGCCATTAACGGTGGGATAAATCACTTCATCCATAATCCGCTGGTGGATATCAGGCGTTACAACCGGTGCCGGTGAGTAAGCGCCCATTCCGCCCGTGTTAGGACCGGTATCACCGTCGCCCATACGCTTGTGATCCTGGCTGGTGGCAAACGCCGAAACGTTTTTACCATCGACCATCACAATGAAAGACGCTTCTTCGCCATCAAGAAATTCCTCGATAACCACGCGGCTACCGGCTTCACCAAAGGCGTTGCCGGCCAGCATGTCTTTAATGGCGTCTTCGGCTTCTTCGAGCGTCATGGCGACAATAACGCCTTTACCTGCGGCGAGGCCATCGGCCTTAACCACAATAGGCGCGCCTTTTTCGCGAACGTAAGCCAGCGCAGGCTCAATCTCTGTAAAGTTCTGGTAATCGGCGGTTGGGATTTTATGGCGTGCTAAAAAGTCTTTGGTAAAGGCTTTCGAGCCTTCCAGCTGTGCAGCACCTTTGCTTGGGCCAAAAATCTTAAGGCCTTGTGCTTCAAAAGCGTCAACTACACCAATCACCAGCGGCGCTTCAGGACCTACAATCGTCAGTCCAATCCCATTTTCTTTGGCAAATGCCACCAATGCCTCTACGTCTGTGGCAGAAATATCAACATTGGTTAAGCCTTTTTCGGTGGCTGTTCCGGCGTTACCCGGTGCAACAAATACGTCAGTTACACCAATCGATTGTGACGCTTTCCAGGCCAGCGCGTGTTCGCGGCCACCACCGCCAATTACAAGTACCTTCATTAAGAGTGTTCCGTAAAGTTATTCAGGTTTCATAAATTTTAGGGTCATTCGGTCACTTTCACCAATCGCCAGGTAGTGGGCTTGTTTCTCTTCGCCCAGACGCAGGCTTGGTGGCAATGTCCAAACACCTCGTGGATGATCTGCAGTGTCCATTGCGTTAGCGTTAATCTCGCTGCTTGCTACCAGCTTAAAGCCTGCCTTCTCTGCCATTTCAATGACATAAGATTGCTTCATGTAGCCAGATGACTCCATTTTATCGTCGGCATCAGACTCCGGTAAACGGTGGTCTACCACTCCCAGAATACCGCCGGGCTTGAGGGCTTTAAAAAACGTTTTCATGGCGTTGACTACGCCGTCTTTTTTATCGGCCATATACCAGTTGTGTACGTTGCGGAAGGTCAGCACGCGGTCGGCAGTGCCGGCTTTAGCCACTTCGAGGTTTACAATGGGATCGAAGGCTGTCAGCTCTACCGCGCTAAACGGTCCGTCGCTGGCCATTTTTTCTTTAAAGTTGGCGAGTAAACGATTGTAGTAGCTGGGGGAATTTTCCTGCACATAGAAGTGCGCCGCAACCAGTTTACCGTCTTCTTTTAGCAATGGTGCCAGGATATTTGAGTACCAACCACCACCGGGCAGGATTTCCACCACGGTCATGTCAGGCTGAACATCAAAGAAGCGCAGGGTTTGCTGGGGATGACGGTATTCGTCACGTAAGCGTGCCTGGCTTGAACGTGTATCGCTGGCTACTGCCTCAGCAATGGCATCGGCATTGGCTGTAAAAGCCGGTGTCGCCAGTAAGCTGGCAAGTAATAGAACCGCAGATTTACGCATTGGTATTTCCCTTCTGTCATTAACAACGTGTTGTTTATACTGCACTGCTCATCAGATCGTTTAATGAACAGGACTTTATTGCGCTAGCCTAACACAAAATTTTTACATTCGTGATGTCAGGCCAACGCAAAAACACGTTATACAGCGCGCTTAGTGACGGAAGTGACGCATACCGGTAAAGACCATGGCAATACCGTGCTCGTCAGCGGCGGCGATTACTTCGTCGTCGCGCATTGAGCCACCGGGCTGGATTACCGCTTTAATCCCGGCTTCTGCAGCGGCATCAATACCGTCGCGGAATGGGAAGAAGGCGTCGGAAGCCATTACCGAACCGGCGACTTCCAGCTTTTCATCTGCCGCTTTAATGCCGGCAATTTTGGCTGAGTAAACACGGCTCATCTGGCCTGCGCCCACCCCAATAGTCATACTGTCTTTACAGTAAACAATGGCATTGGATTTCACATATTTGGCTACTTTCCAGCAGAACATCAGGTCACGCAATTGCGCTTCAGTTGGCTGCACTTTAGACACCACTTTAAGGTCTTCCTGTTCAACCATGCCAAAGTCACGTTCCTGAATCAGCAAACCACCGTTAACACGCTTAAAGTCGTAACCGTCGGTTAACTGACCCATCCAGTCGCCGCAGACCAGCAGACGTACGTTTTTCTTGGTGGCCACAATATCAGCTGCCGCCTGAGAGACCGACGGGGCAATAATGACTTCTACAAACTGACGATCGACAATTGCTTGCGCAGTTGTGGCATCGAGTTCGCGGTTAAAGGCAATAATGCCGCCAAACGCCGAGGTGGGGTCTGTTTTGAATGCGCGGTCGTAAGCTTCAAGGATATTCTCGCCAAGTGCTACGCCACATGGGTTGGCGTGCTTAACAATAACGCAGGCCGGTTCAACGAATTCTTTAACACACTCTAAGGCAGCGTCGGTATCGGCGATGTTGTTGAACGACAACGCTTTGCCGTTTAACTGAGTCGCCGTAGCTACAGAGGCTTCCTGAACGTTATTTTCAACATAAAACGCCGCCGCCTGGTGGCTGTTTTCGCCGTAACGCAGATCCTGCTTTTTGCTGACCTGAATATTGTAAGTGCGCGGGAATTCGCTGTGATCGTGTTCGCAATCATCGGCACACTCGGTAGAGTCCAGACGTGCGCCGAAATAGTTAGCAATCATGCCGTCGTATTCGGCGGTATGTTCAAACGCTTTAATGGCTAAATCAAAACGGGTTTTGTAGGTCAGCGAGCCTGCGTTATCCAGCATTTCGCTTAATACACGAGGGTAGTCGCCGGCATTTACCACAATGGTGACATCCTTGTGGTTTTTCGCCGCGGCCCGCACCATAGTCGGTCCGCCAATATCGATATTCTCGATAGCGTCTTCTAACGTGCAGTCGTCTTTAGCCACTGTCGCCGCAAACGGATAGAGGTTAACGGCAACTAAATCGATAGGGCCAATGTTATTTTCTGCCATGACAGCTTCGTCGGTACCGCGACGGGCTAAAATGCCACCATGAATTTTAGGGTGCAGGGTTTTCACCCGGCCGTCCATGATCTCTGGGTGTCCAGTGTAGTTTGACACTTCAATGACGGGCAGTCCCTTGTCAGCGAGTAACTTGGCGGTGCCACCTGTCGACAGCAGTTCAACGCCTGCTTCGTGTAACGCTGTCGCGAACTCAACAATGCCGGTTTTGTCTGAAACGCTTAACAGTGCTCGTTTGATCGGTTTTGGTGTTTCCATAGTGGTATTTTGCTTCGATGAGGTTAATAACAATGGTGTGGGTGTCCGGAGTCTCTCATTTTATCCGCCATCGCTTCCGGAACCGAGCGCGGCGGTTAAACAAAAAGAGCACCTAAAGGTGCTCTTATGTGGGCCAGGCCCGCAGGGCTTAGTTCATGCCATACTGCTTTAATTTCTTGCGCAGTGTGCCACGGTTGATGCCCATCATGATTGCTGCGCGGGTTTGGTTGCCGCGAGTGAAAGTCATAACTTCTTCCAGTAAAGGCGCTTCAACTTCGGCCAGTACCATTTCGTACAGGTTATCGATGTTGGTGTTATCTAACTGTTTCAGGTACTTGTTGACTGCTTGTTTAACAGAGTCACGCAGTGGTTTTTGTGCCTGAGTTTGTGACGGAGTAGTTACAGTAGTTGTAAAAGGAGAAGTTACATTTTGATCGAACATAATACTTTCTTGCTCTTTTGTTAATCAGTCTTAAGCTGCCGGTGAAATCTGTCGGGCCTCACCATCAGGCAGCACGTTGTTAAAATAGTGGTCAATGGCCTGCAGCTGCTCTTCGGCAGACTCCAGCGCATTAAACACTTTACGGAACTGACGATCCTTATCGTGCTCCATCAAATACCAACCCACATGTTTGCGGGCAATACGAACACCGTTTTCAGCGCCGTAAAAGGCATGAACCGCTGTTACGTGTTCTTTAAGCACCGAATGTTGTTCCATTAACGATGGTGGGGCCAGTAATTCACCGGTATTCAGATAGTGGGAGACTTCTCTGAATATCCACGGATTGCCCTGGGCACCGCGGCCAATCATTAACGCATCAGCTTCAGTATACTCAAGCACTTCCCTGGCTTTTTCTGGTGAGGTTATATCACCATTGGCAACTACCGGAATTGACACCGCCTGCTTTATTTGGCGGATGGTGTCGTACTCGGCAAAACCTTTGTACATACAGGCACGGGTTCGACCATGAACAGCCAGTGACTGAATGCCATTTTCCTGTGCAATGCGGGCAATCTTTACCCCATTGCGGTTGTCCGTGTCCCACCCTGTACGGATCTTCAGGGTGACGGGAACTGACACAGCGTTGACTACCGACCGAACAATGGATTCCACTAAATCCGGATACTGCAGCAATGCTGAACCTGCCAGCTTTTTATTCACTTTCTTGGCGGGGCACCCCATATTGATATCAATAATCTGAGCGCCGTTGGCAACATTAAATTGTGCTGCTTGTGCCATTAAGTCGGGATCGGCTCCGGCGATTTGCACAGAACGTATACCTGACTCCCCGCTGTGATCCATACGTTGCATGGATTTCGCTGTATTCCATACCCTTGGATTACTGCTCAGCATTTCCGATACAACCAAGCCTGCTCCGAGACGACGACAGAGCTGTCTGAAGGGCCTGTCTGTTACACCTGCCATAGGTGCTAACATTAGGTTGTTATCAAGTGTGTAAGTTCCAATTCGCATAAAAAACAACCTAACTTTGCGTAGAAAATAACCACCTGTCTGAAACGGGGCGCTAAGTGTACGCGTTTTCTGCAATATTGAAAAGGCTAAAAATTACACAAAATTTGCGTGTGCACTATTGACAATGAGTTTTCGTTTTCATGTCAAAGTTGTGACATTGACATTTAAGACAGGTCAACCAGTATCGTCGATAATTAACCGTGCCGACGGCCTGAAATTCGTGCCCAATCTTCATCAATCGCGCTGACATCCAAAGTGAAGTCCCGGGCGTAAGCCTGTTCAATCCGCTCAACCTGCTCGGCAAGAATGCCGGAAAGTACCAGTAAGCCCTGTGCCTTACAGTAGCCGGTAATGACATCCTGTAACTCCAGCAACGGGCCGGACAAAATATTTGCCATAACGATATCGGCCTGCAGTGCCGGTTGGTCGGCGGGTAAATAAACGTTTAAACGGTCGGCCACATTATTGCGCTGAGCGTTATCCATGGAGGCTTGCAGAGCCTGAGGGTCGATATCAATACCAATGACCTCCCTGGCGCCAAGTTTTAATGCGGCGATGGCCAATATGCCGGAGCCACAGCCAAAATCGACCACGGTTTTACCGGCTACGTCTATGCCGTCGAGCCAGCGCAGGCATAAAGCGGTTGTTGGATGAGTACCGGTGCCAAACGCCAGGCCGGGGTCGAGCATTACGTTTACTGCATCAGGCTCTGGCACATCGCGCCAGCTGGGGCAAATCCATAAACGGTTGCCAAACTTCATGGGGTGGAAATTGTCCATCCACTCGCGCTCCCAGTCTTTATCTTCCAGCGGCTCGAGGCGGTATTTAAATGCTTTGCCCAGCACTTTGGCTTTTTCCAGTCGCTTAATAATGGCGGGCATGTCGTCTGCGGCGTCAAAGAGTCCGACGACCTGGGTGTCCGGCCATAGCATGACTTCACCTGGTTTAGGCTCATACATCGGCGTGTCTTTGGCATCGACAAAGGTAACGGCCTGAGCACCATTGGCGCTCATCATACCGCCTACTTGTTCAGCTAACTCGGCAGACGTATCGATTCGTAATTGTAACCAGGGCATGGGATCCTCAGCGCTAAAACAGAAAGACGCAATTTTAACAGGGATGGTAAGAATTGGTATCGGCGATTGCGCAGCATGGCGCTCGGTGCTGTTTTCATTTAAGGTAATTAGCATTTCGTCTCAATAATAACAAAGCGGCAATGACCGCCCGGAGAAAAATATGAAACAAAGGCTGATTAGCATTTTGCTCGTCTGTTTTATCGTGTCATGCGCCACGCAAACCCAACCTGTTTTCGACAATAAGTGGCTGGATGCGCCGGTTTCACAACAGGTGGCTGCAATAAAAAGCGGCGAATTAACGGCAGAAGCGCTGGTGTCTGGTTATCTGGCACGTATTGAATCTATCGATAAAAGCGGACCGTCTATTAACAGTGTGTTGTTAGTTAATCCGAATGCGTTGGCTGAGGCCAAAGCGAAAGATGCTGCGCTGGCTAGTGGTAACCCAACCGGCCCGCTGCACGGCATTCCGGTGTTACTTAAAGATAATATTGAAACCAGAGATATGCCGACCACCGCGGGTTCTCTGGCATTACTTAATAACAATACTCGTCGTGATTCGCCGCTGGTAGCCAGTTTGCGTGAAGCCGGAGCGATTATTCTGGGTAAAACCAACTTGTCGGAATGGGCTAACTTTCGTTCAGAGGACTCCATTAGCGGCTGGAGTGCGGTGGGTGGGTTAACCCGTAATCCTCACGTCCTTTCCCGTACAGCCTGTGGTTCGTCTTCGGGCTCCGGTGCCGCCATGGCGGCCGGGCTGGCGTCACTTGCGGTGGGAACCGAAACCAACGGGTCGATTATTTGCCCTTCTTCAATGAACGGTATTGTGGGCTTTAAACCCACGGTGGGGCTGATCCCACGTACGCATATTGTGCCGATTTCCGTGACACAGGATACCGCCGGGCCTATGGCTCGCTCGGTAGAAGACGCGGCGCTGATGGCCTCAGTCATGGCCGGTCAGGATGAGCATGATAAAGCCACATTGGCTGGAGCCCGGCCCGACGCCGGTATGCTTGCCGGGGTTAATGGCGATATCCAGGGCCTGAGAGTGGGTGTCATGCGGTATCGACAAGGTAACAATCCGGCCATTATCGCGGCTTTTGATGAAGCCGTGGCAAAATTAACCGCACTGGGAGCGCAGGTTGTTGACATTGAGAGCCTCGAGCAGCCGGATGATTTTTGGGAGAAATCCTACCTGGTGTTACTCGCCGAATTTAAAACCACGTTGAATGAGTATTTGCTGTCATCGCCTGCCAGTTTGCCGGTGGCAAACCTCGACGAGCTGATTGGCTTTAATCGCACCTCAACACGGGAAATGCAGTTATTTGACCAGTCTATTTTTGAAAAGTCGGCTGCAACCGAGGGGATGGCCGGTGAGGATTACCAGCAGGCGCTGGCCGTTGTCCGCACGGCTACCCGCGAACAAGGTATCGACAAACTGCTAAGTGAATACAATGTGGATGTGCTGGTGGGGCCGTCAAACAACCCGGCCTTTTTAATTGATGCGGTGTATGGCGATAACGCGCCTTCCGGTTATGTAGGCGTTGGTTACCTGGCTGCCATTGCCGGCTACCCGCATATCACTGTACCGCTTACCACGGTGAGAGATTTACCGGTGGGGTTGAGTGTGATTGGCGGACAGTGGCAGGATGCTCAGGTGCTCAATACCGGTCTGGCCTTTGAATGGGCCAATCAGTTTATTGCTACCCCGGCGTTTTTACCTAACCGGCTGGAAGCGGCATCGGTAAAAGGCATTGCATCGCCTTATCAACAGCCAGCTCAATAATGAAAAAGGCGACGTCACCAACGGTAACGTCGCCTTCTTAAATCTTTTGTTCTGCGTTTAGCCAGGCTTTTTCACCCACGCACTACACCAGCCGTTGGCATTGATTTGCTTGCCCGGGAAGATAGCACATGGACGCCATTCTGCGCCGGCATCACCCTGAATGTACATGCAGTTTGCACATTTTGAACCTTCCACGGTGGATTTGTGGGTGTATTTCAGGGCCTTTGCGGTGGCATCTTCTTCACTCAGGTGTTCCTGAGCCTGCGCACGCAGGGCTACACCGCCTAATGTCATGCCAATTAGCGTGGTTCCGGAAAGTTTCAGAAAATCACGACGATTGACTGATTTCATAATAGTACTCCAAAAAAAGTTAACGAGAATGATTCTTTTTTACTTTGGTCCCAAAATGCAAAAACCTGCCGAGGCAGGTTTTTATGGAATCGCACAGATTTATTAGTTTCTACTTATACAGGTTAAAAATGGATCTACCAACTGTAATTATCCATTCTATTGATCTGCATTAAAAAGCTGCAGCGGCTTAGGTGCACGGTCCGGTTTTGCATAGGCCATTTTAGCCACCGGTCTGGCCTGATGATAAGTATCCAGGCCGGTTATCGCTGCCAGCTCCAGGGCGGCGATATCCACGGAGCCATCCGCAGTGATCACAGACGGCTCAATTTGTACCTGCTGGATCCGGCCAATGACCAGCTCTGTGTTATTGGCCGGGATGGGCAGAATGTCTTCCAGCTTCAGCGCAATTCGCAGTGGACTCTCGGCCACAAACGGCGCCGCAAAGTCATTTTTCCACAGCGGTGTAAAGCCGGCTTCCTCAAATTCACTGACTGCAGGGTCGTAACGTGCAGAGGTTTGATGACCGCTGGCATAATGGCTAACCGGCAATGCATTAAGGGTAAAAAAGCCCGTTTGCTTAATGTTGCCGAGGGTATCACGGGTGACCGTGTGCGGACGCATAATCATGCCCATTAACGGCGGGTTAGCGCCAATATGCACCACCGAACTGACAATAGCCAGGTTGGTATGTTTGTGCTCGTTACAGGTGCCAACCAGGTTCGCGCTTTTATAGCCGGATAAACTGTTGATAAAGTTAGCGCGAAAGCGCTGTGCCATGGCATCAATGCCGTCTGCATCAATGGTTTGTATACTCATTCGTTCTCCATTTCTGCACGGATATCAAGTTCGCCGTTACTGTCGTAAATAGACACCAGAATAGGCTGACAGCAAATCTGGCAGTCCACTACCAGGCTTTGGCCAATATCATTGATTTCGTCCACCTCGATATCGTTAATCGTCATGCAGTAGGGGCACTCAAAGGTGCTGGCCTTGGTTAAACTCATAGTACTTTGCCTGTAGTGGTTGCTCTTTATTGTTAGGCTATACGTATAAGCTGCACAGCTGGATTGAACAGGAGGACAGATAGTTGGCCAATCAGGTGAAAAAAGGGCGCTGTTGTTGTTGCCGACGAATCCACTGGCTGACCTTTCATCATCTTATTCCGCGTAAAATGCATCGCCGTAACTTCTTTAAAAAGCGCTACAGTAAAGCCGAACTCGCCGAGGGCATCATGGTATGTCGCCAGTGCCACAATGGCATTCATCGCTTTTATGATGAGATGACCCTGGCCAAGACCCTGTCAACGCTTGAGCGGCTTAAAGCCGACCCTCCGCTTAGCGAATATTTTGCCTGGGTGGCCCGGCAAAAGATTGCGCCGGCGGGTGAGTCACAACAGTAGCAATTTATGTTGGATGCTGTATATTTATACATGTTATAGGTTCAGGATCTGCAATGCGAAAAACTCTCCCAGAACGGTATTACCTCGATCACTTTCATGAATTTTTGCAATTTTTCGAGGGCGCAAACCGGCCGTTAATTGATGCCAGTACCGCTACTTTTATTGAACACTTCCGGGCCCTGGACAGCGATGACCAGTGCCTGATAGTGCGTGCTGCCAACCGCAAATACCCTGTTGTTGTCACGAAAACCTTCGACTATGCAGAAATTGACGCGCCGTTAATACGGTTAACCAGGCTACGTGAGTCGGGCTGGTTCACCAGTATTAGTCAGGGGGATAGTTATTCGCTGGGCCAGGCAATGACAAAGAGCGACCTGCTTGTGTTACTCAGGTGTAATGGGGGTCAGGCCAGCAGCACTTTACCCAAACAAGCACTGATCGATGAGCTTGCCGGTGTGATGGCTCGTCAGCCGCTGGCTGTATTACCAGAGCTTGATGAGCAGTATTGGTTTCGCTCCTATGATCCCGCCCTCAACTATTTGTTGTTTTTATATTTTGGCCATACCAAAGGCCGCCTTAATCAATTTTCCATGCGGGATTTAGGGGTGATGCGCACTCGGCAGGATGTTAGCCAGCAACTGGCGCGTTTTGAAAGTCAGGATGCCGCCCGTGGTGCATTTTATTATGCGCGCCTGTTAACGGCTTTTAAGCAGCTCACTGACGACGAGAAAGCGGCGTTTAGTCCGGATACTGAAATTGGGGTGTTTTGCCCGATTGGACAGGATTATAGGGACCGGCTGCTGTTTCAAATGGGCAGCTTCTGGCTCGGCGAGGATCCTCAAAAAGCGCTGAGCCTGTTGCAGCAGGCTGGCAGCGACCAGGCTCAGGAAAAATGGCTGCGGGAAAGTTATAAACTCGGCAACAAAGAGGCGGTGCAGAAAACGCTTGAGGCGATAATTGACGATCCGTCTTCCGACACCTTGCTGGCTTTTGCTGAAGATTTCTACGCCCGTAAATTTGATCGAAAACGGACTTCCACTTTAACCGATATGCTCCGTGACGCCACTCAGGTGGTGCAACTCGATGATATTCACAATCAGTCTGTAGAGCACGGGGTTATTGGTTACTACCGGCGTCAGGGACTGGCGGCTTACCGGGCAGAGAATCAACCCTGGCGCATGTTATTCGGGCTATTGTTCTGGGATTGGTTATACGGTGAATGGGGGTTGGTGAGTGAGTTCGACCGTCGGCCGCAAGTGCTACGCTATAACGATTTTTACGCCCGCTTTGGCAGTGAAATTGAACAGCATCTTGATAAGTATTGTGCCAACACAGATACCCTACACCGCTATTTGCTTAAACAAGCCAGTGCCCATTATGGCAAAGTGAATAACATTTTTATGTGGCGTCAGGGCTTGCCGGACAGCCTGAAAATACTGCTTGATCATACAAATACAGACAACCTGCGTGAGTTTCTGGTGCTTATGTGTAAAGACTATGCCAGCCTGCGCGATGGCTTTCCGGATATTCTGGTTATTGAAAATGACACCCTGCGTTTTGAGGAAATCAAGGCACCGGGCGATCAACTGCGACGTAATCAACTGATTACCATTCAGCGCCTGAGGCAGTGTGGGTTTGAAGTGGGGATCACACAGGTTCAATGGTATCAGGATCCGATGCAGCCGTACGTGGTTGTAGACATCGAAACCACGGGTGGGCAGGCGGCGTACCATCGTATAACGGAAGTGGGTATGGTTAAGCTTATCGGTGGCGAAGAAGTGGCTCGCTGGCAGAGTCTTATTAACCCGCAGCGACATATCCCCTCCAGAATTACCCAGTTAACCGGCATCAGTGATGACATGGTGGCAGGTGCGCCGGTATTTGCTGAAGTGGCCGAGGATATTGAGGCATTTACTAAAGACAGTGTGTTTGTTGCCCATAACGTCAATTTTGACTATGGTTTTATAAAGCAAGAGTTTGCCCGTCTTGAACTGGAGTTTAAACGGCCGAAATTTTGTACCTGTGCACGGATGCGAAAAAGTTTTCCAGGACTCAAATCTTATGGTCTGGGCGCTTTGTCGGCGCATTTTGAAATCGCCCTGGAAAATCACCATCGTGCACTGGATGATGCATTAGCTGCCGCTGAACTATTACGGCTGATCCAGTGCACTGATAGCAGTCCGCAGAATTAATGTGAAAATAGACTTGGGTAAATAAACTAAAGTTTAATATAATTTTTAGTAAATTTTTTGATCTATTTTTAAACAATAGCCATACTATTAAGAACACTTACTAAGTGTGTATGCGTTCTTGCTGTTTAGCCCACTTAACGTGGGCTTTTTTATGCGTACGCGCCTGCGTTGCACCTATTTCCTCTCTCTGAATCACTGGATGCTAAATTTTGGTTAAAATGACCAGATTTTGGTTTTTGCTGTTTATCCAAAATCGAGCTTAAAATTGATTTTTAATTTAAGCTATTGATATTTAAAGGTTAAAAAAGTTGGCATCGTCGTTGCTCTATCTTAAGCAACTCTCTCCCGTAAATGGTAAAAAGGAAATAACGATGAAAACTTTCACTAAAGTAGTAATGATTGCAGGCTTAACTTTCGGTGCACTGTCAGCAGCTCAGGCAAATTCTCAATTTGTTGCAGCAGATGATGCGGTGACTTCAGAAATCTGTGTAGTCGCCGCCAATGGTAATAAAATGAAATTACACAAAGCGATTAAGGATGCAGGGTTAACCCGCGGTTTTGTAGAAGACAACGTTACTTGTAACGAGCTGCCAATTGTTGACTTTGTTGAGCAATATGGCGAAAACGTAGCGAAAATTAACCGTTACATTACCGCTGGTGATTACACAGGTACCCTAATCAGCCGCGCAAACTAAGATGGTTTGTTGGCAAAAAAGCCCCGTCGATAATTCGCGGGGCTTTTGTTTTTTGAGCTAATCCGGTTACCGAACCTGACTGGCCGGCACGCCGCCAATCCCCCAGTTGGCCTTGGGAATTTCAGTAATAATGACTCTCACCCGCTCCTTCGGTGCATCGATTGACCGGGAAATTGCCGCTGTTACTTCGCTGATCAACTGTGCTCGCTGTTCCTCAGTGCGACCTTCCAGAATTTCCAGATGTGCAATAGGCATGTTGTTCTCCTACACAAACTTCGCCGAAACAGAACCCAGGTCCTGATAGCGCACTGTGATGTTGTCGCCTTTATTTACGGCTACGGCTGCTGTAATGCCGCCCGTCATAATAAAGGTACCGGCAGGAATTTCTTCACCGCGCTCACCCAGCATATTAGCCAGCATGGCAACGCTTGAGGCCGGATGGCCAAGTACGGCAGCACCGGCGCCGAGCTCAACCACCTCGCCGTTAATTTCCATTACCACGCCAAGGGTTTTAAGATCCACATCCTCTACTTTTGCCATACGACCACCGGTAATAAAGCGGGTGGATGAGGCGTTATCGGCAACCACGCTGATAAGATCAAACTTAAAATTCTCGTAACGTGAGTCAATGACCTCTACCGCCGGAATAATAAAGTCGGTGGCCGCCAGCACATCACCAATGTGACAGCCAGGCCCTTTAAGCGGTGCCTTGGTTACAAAGGCCACTTCCGCCTCAATTTTAGGGTGAATAAGCTCATAGGTATCAATGTCACCGCCATCCGGCACCGAAAAATAGTCGGCCAAAAAGCCATAAACCGGCGTTTCCACGCCCATCTGCGCCATCTTAGCCCAGGAGGTGAGGCCCATTTTCATGCCAACAACCTTGTTGCCCCGGGCTTCTTTGCGACGGCGAATTTCCCACTGAATGTCGTAGGCGTCGTCGAAGGTCATGTCGGGGAAGTCATTGGTGACTTTGGTAATGTCATGAACGTTTAACTCGGCGTTTTCAATATGCTCCGCCAAAGAAAGCATCTGATCTTTTGTTAATGTGCGAGTGCTCACTTAGCACCTCCTTCCTGTTGTGCCAGTAAATCCAGGGCAACGTCTACAATCATATCTTCCTGGCCACCCACCATACGGCGGCGACCAAGCTCAACTAAAATATCCACGGTTTTGAGGCCGTATTTTTGTGCTGCCACTTCTGAATGGCGCAAGAAACTTGAATACACACCGGCATAACCGAGTGCCAGGGTTTCCCGGTCTACCCGCACCGGGCGGTCCTGCAGGGGGCGAACAATATCGTCGGCCGCATCCATCAGTGCGTAAAGGTCGGTTCCGTGCTCCCAGCCCAGCTTGTCGGCGTTAGCAATAAACACTTCAAGGGGAGCATTACCCGCGCCTGCTCCCATGCCAGCCAGACTGGCGTCAATGCGATCGCAGCCTTCCTCTACGGCCACAATAGAATTGGCTACACCTAAACTCAGGTTGTGGTGGGCGTGAATGCCGGTTTCGGTAGCCGGGTCCAGCACATCCTTCACCGCGCGAAAGCGGTCGCGAATATCCTGCATGCCCATGGCACCGCCTGAATCCACCACGTAAATACAGGTTGCGCCGTAAGACTCCATCAGCTTCGCCTGCTCGGCCAGTCCAACCGGCGTTTGCATATGGCTCATCATCAAAAAGCCCACGGTATCCATTCCCAGTTTGCGGGCATGTTCAATATGCTGTTTAGACACATCAGCTTCGGTGCAGTGGGTGGCCACCCTCACAATCCGCGCGCCAGCGGCATAGGCATCGTCGAGATCCTCAATAGTGCCAATGCCGGGCAGGAGTAACGTGGCAATCTGGGTATGGGTCAGGACATCGGCGGCTGCCTCTATCCAGGCCAGATCGGTATGGGCACCAAAACCATAGTTAAAGCTGGAGCCCTGCAGCCCGTCGCCATGGGCGACTTCAATACTGTCAACTTTGGCCGCATCCAGTGCCCGGGCGATATCCTGCACGTTTTGAATGGAATACTGATGGCGAATGGCATGACTGCCGTCGCGTAAGGTTACATCAGAGATATACAGTTTTTTACCAGGATTAAAGCTCATATTATGCGCCTCCTGTGAGTATTGATGTGGCCATGCGCTCGGCCGTCGCCATGGCCGCTGAGGTCATAATGTCGAGGTTACCGGCATAGGCCGGAAGGTAATGCGCAGCGCCTTCTACTTCCAGAAATACGGAAGTCTTCAAACCGCTGAAATTACCCAGCCCCGGAATATGCAGCGGCGCGTCAGCTGGAATATCATCAAACTGTACTTTTTGCTTAAGCCGGTAGCCCGGCACATAGCTTTGTACCGCTTTAGCCATTTCTTCTACCGATGCAGCGACTTTGGCTTTGTCGACCTGTTCAGAAAGCACATATACCGTATCGCGCATGATCATGGGCGGCTCGGCCGGGTTAAGAATAATGATGGCTTTGCCCTTATCGGCACCGCCCACTTGCTCAATGGCGCGAGCGGTAGTTTGAGTAAATTCATCTATGTTTGCCCGGGTGCCGGGACCGGCGGATTTACTCGATACACTGGCGACTATTTCGGCGTAATGCACCTTAGCCACCTGTTTAACCGCAGCCACCATGGGAATAGTTGCCTGGCCGCCGCAGGTGACCATATTCACGTTGGGCTGTTCAATGTGATCTTCGAGGTTAACCACCGGCACGCAGTAAGGGCCAATGGCTGCCGGGGTGAGATCCACCAGACGAATACCGGGTTTGGCGGTTTTTAACTTTTTATCGTTGATAAGGTGAGCACCGGCAGAGGTGGCATCAAACACAATGCCGATATCGTTAAACTCCGGCATATTGATCAGTCCGTCCACGCCCTCGTGGGTGGTAGCCACACCCATCCGCTGGGCGCGAGCCAGGCCGTCCGATTGCGGGTCTATGCCTACCATCACACTCATATTCAGATTGCTTGAGGTACGTAACACCTTGATCATCAGGTCAGTACCTATATTGCCGGAACCAATAATCGCCACATTCAGTTTATTACTCATAGCGGTTGCTCCTGTCAGGTGAAGTACACACTGGCGGAGCCAATGCCGCCAATTTCAACGCGCATAAAATCACCGGCCTTAACCGGTTCCAGCGGTACCAGTGAGCCCGATAGAATGACTTCACCGGCTTTAAGCCCAATGCCAAACTCACCCAGTGTATTCGCCAGCCAGGTTACACAATTTACCGGTGAACCTAGGGCTGCAGCACCGGCGCCGGTGGAGAGAATTTTGCCGTTCTTTTCTACCACCATTCCGCAGGTCACCAGATCCACTTTATGCGGGGAAACCGCTTTGTCGCCTAATACAAACAAACCGCAGGAAGCATTATCGGCAATGGTGTCTTCAATGGCGATTTGCCAGTTTTCGATACGGGAGTCGACCACTTCAAAGCACGGGATCACGCACTCGGTAGCGGCCAGCACATCGGCATTAGAGATGCCTGGTCCCATTAGATCTTTTTTGAGAATAAAAGCAATTTCCCCTTCCGCTTTGGGCGCGATAAGCCGTTCGCTGATGGGCATCACTTCACCCTGGTTAAACACCATATCGTCGGTGAGATAACCAAAATCGGGCTGGTGAACATTGAGCATGCTTTGCACGGCTTTGCTGGTTACGCCAATTTTTTTGCCAATCACTTTCGCGCCGGCATCGATACGCCGGTTCAGCATTTGCAATGAAATGTGATAGGCATCTTCAATGCTAATATCACTTTCCCGTGAGGTCAGCGGTGCTACCGCTTGTTTGTTTTGCATGGCGTTGTAAAGTTCATCGCCATACTGTTTGATTAACTTTGCGTCCATAAATCAGGTTCCGGTTTGGGAGGCGATATTTGCCTCATTAAGAAAATTAGTGACCAGTTGCACAAAGCGGTTGGCTTGCTCAATCTGGGTCCAGTGACCGCATTTGCTGAATACATGCAACTGAGCATTAGGTAACAGTTCCAGCAAGGTTTGGGAGGCCGCCAGCGGGATCACCCGGTCGTCGCGGCCATGCACCAGCAGGGTTTGGTGAGGCAGGCTGGCCAGCGCCCCTAAGGGGCTGGCGAGCATTTCTATCCAACGCTGACGCGGGGCCGGAAACATGGCGGCAAACGCTTCCTGAAAGCCGGGCTGGATACTCGCTTCATAGCGCAACTGAGCCAGCTCATCGGTTACCCGTGAACGGTCAAAAGCAAAAATGTTGAGCAGTGAGCGCATGTTTTCAAGCGAGGGCTCGTAGCCCCACACGGCATCAAGTCCAGGCGTTAACGGGAAGCTAGCCCCGGCACTGCCCATTAGCACAATACGGCCCACGCGGTGAGGGTGAGCGATGGCTAAGGCCAGGGCCAGTCCGCCGCCAAACGAGTTGCCAATAATGTCGGCCTGCTCAATGTCCAGCGCGTCGAGTACGCCAATGGCATGTTCGACCCAGCGGCTTTTGTGGTACAGCCCATCCGCAGGGCGCTCGCTATATCCAAAGCCAAGCATGTCCGGGGCGATCACCCGGCGTTGTTTGGCAAGCTCAGGGATAGTCAGACGCCAGTTTGCCCAGGCGGAGACACCGGGGCCGGAGCCGTGGATCAGCATGACCGGAAACCCTTCGCCCACATCGTGGAGGTTGGTTTGCCAGCCCGCGGCCTGAATGGTTTTGCCTGTTTCTGCGCTGGGATTACTACTGAGAGCCTGCATACCTGTTCCTACAACTTAATACAGATGTTTTTGAGTTCGGTGTAAAACTCCAGTGAGTGCTCACCCCCCTCGCGGCCGATGCCCGATTGCTTACTGCCGCCAAAAGCGGTGCGTAAGTCGCGCAGGAACCAGCTGTTCACCCAGACAATCCCGGCTTCTACCTGCCCGGCCACCCGCGCCGCGCGGCTGAGGTTTTCGGTCCAGATAGCGCTGGCCAGGCCATAGGGGAGGCGGTTGGCTTGTTCTATCGCTTCTTCTTCGGTATCGAAAGGCTGAATATGGCAACAGGGGCCAAAGATCTCTTCGTTGATCACAGCGGAGTCATCACTTAAGCCGGTCCAGATGGTCGGCTGGATCCAACTGCCGTTTTTCAGCGCATCAGGCATATCCGGAATGCCGCCGCCGGTTACCACCGTTGCGCCATCGTTAACCGCTTGCTGGTAATAAGACAGCACTTTGTCGCGTTGCTTTTGGCTGATCAGCGGGCCTAAGTTGGCGGCTGAATCATCTGGCGGGCCGATGACCAGTTTTTCCGCCTCGGCTTTTAACCGACTAACAAACTCATCGAAAATTGAGCACTCAACATACACTCGCTCGGTGCCCAGACAAACCTGGCCGCAGTTGGCAAAGGCGGAACGCATGGTGCCTTCAATGGCCTTATCCATGTCGCAGTCGGCAAACACGATACCGGCGTTTTTACCGCCTAATTCCAGTGAAATATCCCGTACGCCTTTAGCAGCGTTTCGCATAATAAGTTCGCCGGTACGGGTTTCGCCGGTAAAGGTGTAACCATCCACATCCGGGTGAGCAGTAAGGAAAGCCCCGGCGGAGTCGCCGCCGTAGCCTTGTACTACGTTATAAACCCCATCCGGTACGCCTGCCTCTTTCATGACTTCGCCAAGTAGTGCGGTGGTGGTGGGCGTTTCTTCTGATGGCTTCACCACTACCGTATTACCGCAGGCCAGCGCCGGCCCGACTTTCCACGTCATCAGCAGCAGCGGCAGGTTCCACGGGCTGATAACACCTATCACGCCTTTGGGGCGACGCACAGCATAATTGAGTGCGCCGGTACCGTCGGGCGTGGCCATTTCGAAGGCTTCGGTGGCGACATTTTTAACCATGTCGGCAAACACCTTAAAGTTGGCCGCCCCGCGGGGAATATCAATGTGACTGGCCAGTGATTTGGGTTTGCCGGTATCGGCACATTCCGCGTCTAAAAATTCCTCGAAGCGGGCATTAATGCCGTCAGCCACGGCATACAGTATTTTACTGCGCTCGTCGAGGGTCATTTTGCTCCACGGGCCTTTCAAAGCCGTACGGGCGGCTTGCACCGCCGCGTCAACTTCGGCTTCCCCGGCTTCATGTACCTGGCTGATCACCTCACCCGTTGCCGGATTAATGTTATCGAACCTTTTGCCACTGGCAGAGCCAACATACTGGCCGTTGATATAATGTTTAACTTCTTTCACAGCGAGTCCTGTATTGATGAGTTAAGTTAAAACCGTCAGAAAACGCTCGTTGAGCACACGGTCGTGATAGAAAATGGCTTTGCCCAAATCCTCGGCTTTCCAGGTGATAGGGTTATGGTCGGGGTACATATAATCGCCGCCGGCAAACACCTCGTTGCGGTTACCCGATGGATCGAAGAAATAGATGGTTTTACCGTGGGTAATACCATGGCGCGTGGGCCCGATGTCCAGCGAGGTATTGGTCATACTGATAAGGTCAGCGGCGCGCAGTATGTCTTCCCAGGTTTCAAGATAGAATGACGCATGGTGAAACTTGGCTTTTTCTTCATGCTGGATAAAAGCAACGTCATGGGCTTTCATCGACAGCGTAAGGAACTGGGCAATCCGGTTGCCATCCGGGTCGAGCACCTGCTCGGCCAGATAAAAGCCCAGTACATCCACAAACAAGTCATAGGTTTTGGCGAGTTCGTCGCCATACAGCAGGCAGTGGTCAAAGCGTACGGCTTTCATACCGCGCAGTGCCCGGGGCCAGGCTTCCGGGTTGGTTTCTTCCACCCCCCATTTACCGGTGTAGGCTTTTTCTGCATACAACTCAAATACGTGGCCGGAAGGCGCGGTAAACTGAATGCGGCGGCCGCAATCCTTTAAATCCCCCGCGGCTTTATGAGTGACTTCCAGACCGAAGGCTTCAATGTCTGCAGTCAGGCTTTCAAGGGTGGCATCGTCTACTACCTTAAAAGCCATAAAATCCATGCCGGGTTCATCGGCTTCACGTAACACCAGCGAAAACTTGTCGACTTCGCTCCAGGCTTTTAAATACACCCGGCCTTGTTCGTCACGATCAGTTTCGTGCAAGCCCAGTAGCTCAACATAATGTTTTACGGATGCTTCTAGATCCAGTACGCGCAACTGAATGTGCCCTGGACGCAATACGCCTTTTCTCATTTTATTACCTCGGTATGTTTTTGTTTTGCCTTGGCTAAGCCGGGAATACCGCTAATAGCCAGTGGTGAGGGGCTGCATTCAATGAGCAAATCGCTGGTGGGTTTAAGCCGACAGGCCAATGCGTACCCCTGCTGTTGTTGTTCTGTGGAAACCTGGGCTTTACTCATGCGGCCGCATTCGTAGCTGCCTGAAATCACCTTGACCCGGCATACCCCGCAGCCACCGCCACGGCAGCCCACTGCGATGGCGCGAAGCCCGTGACTCTCCATGGCTTTGAGCACAAACTCACCCTGCTTACAGGTAAAGTGTTGTTGGCTGTGTTGCTCGGTGATCACATAGTCAGGCATGCACTGTTGCTCCGCTTTAATCGCTTAAGTCTCCGGCACCAAAGAAAAAATTTTTTGATGCAGTGCGGTGATCAGAGCAATGGCTGTGCCATAGGTTAATAAAATGTTTAAATATGTTGTTAACTTGTTGATAGGGGAGTAGTTTATATAAAGCGTCTGGCATTCAACAATGCTATCTCACGCAAGCTAAGCCTTCCTGACACCGCTTAAATTTAATCAAATGATTAAATTTTATGTGCTTTTTAATCAAATGCTTAAATAGCCCGTTTTGGCCTGCCGTAAAAATGTGATCATTTAGTTGATTTATGACCATTTAAGGTTTTACATATGGTTTACATCTGACCAGGCTGTTGGCGTTCGACAGCTGTTTGCAGGGGAAAACCATGACCATTGAATTCGAACCAAAGCTTAATCATGTGGATATTCAGGATCTCACATCACTGATCCAGTTTGAGAGCACCGAAGGTAAGATCTGGTTTGGTGAACAGCGGATTTTGTTTATGCAACTGCCGGCCCTGGCAGCCTTTCGTCGTGAATTGGTCAACAGTATTGGCGTTGAAAGAGCCAAGGGGTTCTTTATGCGCCTGGGTTATCAGGGCGGACTGCGTGATGCTGAAATGGCCAGGCGTCTACGTCCGGACTGCGACGATATGGCGCTGTTCTGGACGGGACCGCAGTTACATTCTCTGCGTGGTATGGTGAAAAACCGCCCGATTAAAATAGAAATCGATAAAGAAAGTGGCCATTTCTACGGCGAGCTGGAGTGGGTTGACTCCTGGGAAGTAGAGATTGTGCAAACCGAGCTTGGCCAAATTGATGAGCCGGCGTGCTGGTCGCTACTGGGTTACGCCTGTGCTTACACGTCGGCCATTATGGGCCGGGAAATTATCTTTCGCGAAGTGAGCTGTCGGGGCTGTGGTGATGAACGCTGCCTGATAGTGGGCAAACCGGCCAACGAATGGGAAGATGCGGGTGAATTCTCAAGGTATTTTACTGCTGAGCCTATTATCGAAGAGCTTTACAGCCTGCAATCCCAGGTGAAGTCGCTACGTAGCAGCCTGGCCCGTCATCAGGGGCAGTATTACGGCATTGGCGATTCGCCAGACTATAAAAATGCCTGCAAGAAAATCGATAAGGCCGCCCAAAGTAAAGTCTCTGTGTTGCTATTAGGTGAAACGGGGGTAGGTAAAGAGGTCATCGCCCGCAGTGTGCATTTGCGCAGTGATCGCGCTGAGCAGGCGTTTATAGCCGTTAACTGCGCTGCCATTCCACAAGAGCTGATTGAAGCTGAGTTATTTGGTGTTGAAAAAGGCGCGTTTACCGGCGCCAATCACTCCCGCCCCGGCCGGTTTGAACGCGCTCATGGTGGCACAATTTTTCTTGATGAAGTGGTGGAGTTAACGCCGCGGGCACAGGCGTCATTGTTACGGGTACTGCAGGAGAGCGAACTTGAACGGGTTGGCGGCGTGAATACGCGTAAAGTAGATGTGCGGGTGATTGCCGCTACCAATGAAAGCCTGGAACAGGCCGTTAAAGATGGCAAATTCAGAGCTGATCTGTTTTACCGCCTGAATGTCTTTCCGGTGCAGATCCCGCCGTTACGCAACCGATTGGATGACCTGCCCCTGTTGGTCGAGCATTTTCTGGCTAAATTTCATAGCGATTACTCTAAACGCACCCTCGGCCTATCGGATAAATCCTGGCGGTTTATTAAAAATTATTCGTGGCCGGGTAATATCCGTGAGCTGGAAAACGTGATTGAGCGCGGCGTTATTCTTACCGATAATCACGAGACGATTTCACTGGAGTCATTGTTTGCCAGTGTTACGCCTGAATCCGGTAATACCGACGATACCCATGTCTACTCAGACGGACAGGTGGTAAAGCCGAGCAATATAAAAACCACTGAAGGCTGGGTTGATACATTGATTAATCAGCAAATTGGCCTGGATAGCATTGAAGAGCAGCTTATCAACCGGGCAATGGCTATGACGAATGATAATGTGTCGGCAGCTGCCCGGCTGCTTAACCTTACCCGCCCGGCACTGGCTTACCGGCTTAAAAAACTAAGTGGTAATGACTCAACAGATTTGAATTGATCATTTGATCAAACCTGCCAAATTTGGCTACTCATCCGCCTGAAAGGCCATTATTACCAACACCCGTTTTTCTGTTTAACTTACTGAAAATAAATAGTAAATAAGTATTTTTGGTGAGTGAGGGAGAGTCGGTACTATTTATGCTGTGCAAACAGATAGCGTGAGTCGTAGATGTTATCCGAGGTGCCATTTGAATACCCCATCCCCACAGCCCGTTACCGTTATTGTGTCCAGACGGGTGAAGCCCGAAGCGGTGAGTGCATTTGAAACGTTGAGTGATGAAATGTCACGTCGGGCGAGTCAGTTCGACGGGTATATGGGCGCTACATTGTTTCGTCCGGTGAGCCCTGACGACCCTGAATATCGCATGATTTTTAAATTTACCGACGAGGCGAGCCTGGCGGAATGGGAGAGGTCTGAAGAACGGGCTGAGATGCTGGAAAAACTGGAAGGGTTATTGATTTCCCCGACTGAGCGGGAGAAAGTGTCCGGACTGGTCACCTGGTTTAGTTTACCCTCACAAAATCCGGTTAAGCCGCCACCGAGATATAAGATGACTATAGTTAGCTGGCTGGCGCTCTACCCGGCCGCCACGCTGATTTTCTGGCTGTTCGGGCCATGGCTCGCTCACTTACCTTTGCTACTTCGCACGTTGGTGGTGACGGCTGTATTAATGATTTTAATGTCGTATGTACTGATGCCCATTATGACCAAGCGGTTTGCTTTCTGGTTATTCAGACGGCATTGAACTTAAGCTGTCAGAAGGAACGTTTGACCCCCAGTAAGATGCGTCGGGTGCTGTGGACCATATCGATGCGGCTAAACCAGTCAAGCTGCGCTACCGGCAAGGCACCTGAGACTTCCACCGAACCACCGTGTCCAGTACCCAGATAGTCTTCGGTCAGCTCGGCGCGCTGGCCAAAGTCTGCACTGACATAAGCATAATAGGCATACATCTCAAGAGGATACTGCCCAAGGGAAAATTCACTGTCGAGGCCAAGCACCAGTTTGTTCTCTGCGTGGTCAACACGCCTGACAAACTCAGCAAACCACACTCGATCAGACTGGTGAAAACGTACTTCACTGCGCAGGTAATTACCTTCAATAATGCGCTCTACACCAAATTCCATACTGAATTGTTCATTGATGGTAGCGCTGTACTCAAACTCAAAGAGGTTAAAATCATCGGCAAGAGATAGCGCCTTATTCGGATCGGTACTGTTAATAGCGCCTGCTACTAACTCCAGCTTGTGGCCCGGCTTTGCCTCGTAGACATGTCGAATGCCCTGAAACCAGCCATCTTTCGACATCCCGGTGGCCGATATACGGCCTTTGTAGGTGGGAATAACGCCAAATTCGGTTTTACCCAAGGCATGGGTTCGACGCAGGTAAATACGTCTGACTGCAATCTGGTCGCTATCTTCATCACCAAAGGTGTTGTGACTGGAACTAAAGTCATCGCCGGTGACAACAAAACTGTGCAGGCTCCATTGCTCATTGAGATTAAGTTGAGGATAAAAACGCAGCCGAAATTGTGAGCGATTACTGCGGTCTGAACGATTGTCGTAGCGAACCTGTACGTCGAGTTTTTGCTGGTAGAAGCCAGCCGGTTCACCGACCGATTCACTGGCCTTTGCCGGCGAAATGAAAAAGAGGATGAGACATCCGATAAAGCAGGTTAGCCCGGTGCTCAGATTTGCCATTGGGTAGATAAAAACTCACAGCTAAAAAACGCAGTGTAGCTTATCTATAGCTTTTACAACCAGTAAATATTGTGGTCGCAGAAGAGGCATAATAAAGAAAAAAGCCGGCAAACACGCCGGCTAAACAAGTGGAGAAGTACCTTTATACAAGGTCACCAACAACTACGATGGGTCAATACCATAACAGTCGGCATAAATTAAACTAAAGTCTAATCTAAAATAACTATAAATGGAGTTTGTCAGGATTAGTAATCAAAAAAAACGATTCTGTTAATCGATAAAATCGAATTAGCAGAAACAAAAAAGGCATTCTTCAGGAATGCCTTTTTAACGTTTTTTACTTAATTAGCTCAGGCCTAATTTCTTCTCGAGGTAGTGGATATTGGTACCACCTGCATAGAAGTTTTCATCAGCCATAATGCGTTGCTGTAATGGAATATTGGTTTTAATGCCGTCGACTACCAGTTCATCCAGCGCGTGGCGCATACGGGCGATGGCCTCATCGCGGCTCTCACCGTAAGTGATCAGCTTGCCAATCATTGAATCGTAGTAAGGCGGCACTGTATAACCGGCATAAATATGCGAGTCCCAGCGAACACCCAAACCACCTGGTGGGTGGAACATTTCGATTTTACCCGGACTGGGGATAAACGAATTGGGATCTTCAGCATTAATCCGGCATTCAATGGCGTGACCGCGGATCTGGATTTGCGACTGGTCGATAGACAGCGGCTGACCGGCGGCAATACGCAGTTGCTCTTTCACCAGGTCTACACCGGTGATCATTTCTGAAACAGGGTGCTCTACCTGAATACGGGTGTTCATTTCGATGAAATAAAACTCGCCGTTTTCGTAAAGAAACTCAAAGGTACCGGCACCGCGATAGCCAATTTCAACACAGGCTTTGCGGCAGCGATCACCAATTTTATTGCGCATTTGCTCAGAGATACCCGGTGCCGGGGCTTCTTCCACCACTTTTTGGTGACGGCGCTGCATTGAGCAGTCGCGCTCGCCTAAGTGAATGGCATTGCCCTGACCATCGGCCAGAATCTGAATTTCTACGTGGCGCGGGTTTTCGAGGAATTTTTCCATGTAAACCACGTCATTACCGAATGCTGCACCCGCTTCTGCTTTGGTGGTTTCGATAGATTTGATCAGTTCCGCTTCGCTGCGAACCACACGCATCCCACGACCACCACCACCACCGGCCGCTTTAACAATGATCGGATAACCAATGCGCTTGGCAATGGTTTTATTGCGATCTTCATCATCGGTTAACGGGCCGTCAGAGCCTGGCACGCAGGGCACACCGGCTTTTTTCATGGCGTTGATAGCAGAAACCTTATCACCCATCAGGTTGATAGTGTCTGCAGTAGGGCCAATAAAAATAAAGCCGCTCTTTTCTACCGCGTCGGCAAAATCAGCATTTTCGGCTAAAAAGCCGTAACCCGGGTGGATAGCAATCGAGTTAGTCACTTCCGCTGCAGCAATAATGCGCGGAATGTTCAGGTAACTTTCAGTAGCGGATGCATTACCGATACAAATTGATTCATCAGCAAGCAATACATGTTTAAGATTGCGGTCGGCAGTGGAGTGCACTGCTACCGTTTTAATCCCAAGCTCTTTGCACGCTCGCAGGATCCGCAGTGCAATTTCACCGCGGTTAGCTATGAGTACTTTATCCATGAGATTCCCGTTTATTCGATGATGAACAAGGGCTGATCGAATTCTACAGCTTCTTTATCGTCTACCAGAATCGCTTTAACAACACCGGCCTTATCAGACTCGATTTGGTTCATCATCTTCATGGCTTCCACAATGCACAGGGTATCGCCAACATTGACGCTTTGACCCACTTCAACGAACGCTTTGGCCGTTGGTGAAGAGGCGCGGTAGAAGGTCCCTACCATTGGTGATTTAACGGTGTGACCTGCCGGGGCTTCCGGTTCAGCTGGCGCGGCTGGTGCAGCAACTGGAGCGGGGGCAGCCGGCGCAGCAACAGGTGCTGGCGCAGCATAATGAACAGGTGCGGCAGCTTGTGAGCTACCACGGTGAATACGTACAGATTCTTCACCTTCGGTGATTTCTAACTCGGCAATGCCTGATTCTTCGACCAGCTCAATCAGTTTTTTTATCTTTCTAATATCCATAATCTGTCTCTGTTTGTCTTTTCAATTAGTGGGTAAAAATATCGACTGCTGCGTCCAGGGCGAGAGAGTAGCCTTTAGCGCCAAAGCCTACGATCACGCCAGCAGCGATATCGGAAAAATAGGAATGATGTCGAAATGCCTCACGGGCATGCACATTCGACAAATGCACCTCGATGAACGGGATTGAGACGCTTAACAACGCGTCACGCAGGGCGACGCTGGTATGCGTAAATGCAGCGGGATTAATAATAATGCCGTCGACATTCCCCATGGCCTCATGGATACGGTCGATCAGCGCTGCCTCAGAATTAGACTGCAAGTGTTCCAGTGCTATTTGCATGGACTCGGCCTGTTTTGTCAGACCACTTACAATATCATCCAATGTTGCGTGGCCATATTTATCTGGCTCACGTTTACCTAACATATTCAGGTTAGGGCCGTTCAGTAGAAGTATTTTCATTAATCTTGTAGCTATCTTGCGGCTAAGTTCGGCATAAACACCAGTTATACAGAATGTGATGATTATTTAACACAAAAACCGCGTTGAATTAGTACTAAAATAAGCTTAATCAACGATTATAGTTAATAATTAAGATATCGCAGCAAAATACTGGTCTTATCAGGGGATTTAGCCGCAACTTCTCGATATTGAGATAGGCTGAAATAAATAGTGCAGCAGCATCAAGCGGGCTCTGTGCTACAGACGGTTGCCCTTGGCTTTCCTACGAATGGCCTCGGTGAGATGCTTGGCAATCTCCGGAATTGGCAGTGATTTGTCTACCCCGCCATGTCTTACCGCTTCCTTTGGCATGCCGTAAACCACGCAGGTAGCTTCATCCTGAGCAAACGTCACTGCGCCTTTGTCATGCATGGCGCGCATCCCGCTGGCACCGTCCCGGCCCATGCCGGTAAGAATGACCCCGAAAGCATTGTGTCCAACCTGCTCCGCCAGACTGTTAAATAAGACATCCACAGACGGTTTATGACCACTTACCCGGCCATGATCACTGAGTTGAGTACGGTAATCTGCGCCGTATTTAATAACGCTTAAATGTTGCTCGCCGGGGGCCAGATACACATGACCGGGTAATAAGCGTTCATTGTGCCCGGCCTCTTTAACGTTAAGCGCACACAAGCCGTTGAGACGTTTGGCGAATGAGGTAGTAAATCCCGGAGGCATATGCTGGGTCATGACGACGGCAGGGAATGACGCAGGCAGCCTTACCAGCAGGTCCTTAATGGCTTCGGTACCACCGGTACTGGCACCAATGCCGACAATCAATTCGGTACCGGAATACGATAGCTGGGTTTTGGTGACGGTTTCATTGGCAACCCGCTTTTTAACCCGGGCCCCGGCGGCCGCAATGATCTTGTCAGTAACCAATTGTTGAAAAGCCAGAAATTTGGCCTGAACATCGATTTTTGGTTTCGGAATAAAATCGACTGCGCCCAACTCCAGTGCCAGCATAGTGGCATCTGCGCCTTTTTCGGTAAGGGTGGAAATCATCACTACCGGGGTCGGTTTAGCTTTCATCAGACGATCTAAAAACGTCAGGCCGTCGACCTTGGGCATTTCGATATCCAGGGTAATAACATCAGGGCTGAACCGTTTCACCATGTCTTTGGCAACGTAGGCATCCGGTGCCGTGCCCACCAGATTGAGGTCGGGATGATTGGCAATAATTTGTGTCATCAATGAGCGGATCAAAGCCGAATCATCAACAACCAATACAGAAATGGACATTAAAAAACTCTAATCAAATAAATCGATATCACCAGATGCGGGTGCTTCTTTAATCCGCATGCGGTACTCGCTTTCGCGATCAAGGATAGTGGTATTATGCATGGTTTTAATCTTGCGTACTTTTACTTCACCACTTTCGACAAAGAAGTAAACCTTGCGAGGGTAAGGGCCAAGTAAATCCCGAGCGAGCACCGGGATACGTTCAAGTTGAAGATAATCCAGCACAAACTCCGAGTTTCGTTCACCGACATTATGTACTGTGAGGCCTTGCAGAACATTGCCGCCGCCAAACACTTTGGCTTCCAGTCGGTTTCTGGCGGCGCCCATTTTTAATAGCTCATTTATGAGGAGCTCCATAGCGTAAGTGCCGTAACGTGCTGAGCTGTTCATTTCTCCGGACGTAATAAATTCATCATTGGGGAGTAAGAAGTGGTTCATGCCACCGATTTTCGTTATCGGATCACGCAGACAAACCGACACACAGGAGCCTAATACGGTCACGATCATCGTATTATCGCGGGTTGCGTAGTACTCACCGGGTAAAATTTTAACCGCATCGCGATCAAAATGGCGGTCAAAATACCGATTGGGTGCACTGTTGTCTAATACGGCAGTCATATCTGATTTCCGTTTACCTGGTAGATGGTTTTGCCCCGGGCCCGCATAATGGCAGTTAAGTGATTAAAGTTTTCAGAATGCCCGGCGATATACCAGCCGTTTGGCTTCATGAGTTTAATGATTCGCTTAACGATGATTTCCTGAGTGGGTTTATCAAAATAAATCATTACATTACGACAGAAAACAATATCCAGGCCAGGGTCTATGGCAAACTCCGTTGCCAACAGGTTTTGCTGAAAAAAGTGAATTGAATTACGTAGCTCAGCCACCACTCTGGCTTTACCCGCATTACTGCCTTTGCCTCGGTGGAAAAAGCGTTTGCGCCTGGCCAGACTGAGTTTTTCAACCTGATCAATTGGATAAATACCCGCCCTGGCACGCTCCAGCATTCGACTATCGATATCGGAAGCGTAGATCTTAACGTTAGTGGAAAGTGACCCTCTGGCCTCAGCGCAAGTCATTGCTATGGAATAGGGTTCCTCGCCGCTGCTACTTGCTGTACACCATATTCGCAACGGACCCGTATGTTGGTGTAAATATTCGCTAAGTTGTTCAAAATGGTGTGCTTCGCGAAAAAACGACGTCAAATTGGTGGTAAGCGAATTAATAAAGTGTTCAGTTTCATCTTGATGAGTATCCAGATAATCCAGGTAAGCCTGAAAAGTAGTCAAATTTAACGCTCTCAGCCGCCTGGAAAGGCGGCTGTAAACCATGTTGTCCTTACTGTCCGCCAGGTTTATACCGGTAAGCGAACGAATTTTCTGACGAACTGCATTAAACTCTTTGGTGGTAAAAGCGAATGGCTTTTCCATTCATTTCGCCTTACTAAAAGCTTTCCCATTCATCATCATCATCTGGCTTTGCGGCACTGAGTTGCTGAGAACGGGCTGCCATGGCTTTCGCCGAGACTTTGGGTTTGCTCTGAGTCGGTGGCGCAGAACGGATGACCGGCGCACTTTCGATACTGGCTTCCTGGCCTAGCTCGAAGAAGTTCACTCGTGAAATCAGCTGGGATGCCTGCGAGCTCATACTTTCGGCAGCAGCGGCAGCTTCCTCTACCAGCGCGGCATTCTGCTGGGTCATCTCGTCCATCTGAACCACGGCTTTATTGATTTCATCAATACCGCTGGCTTGCTCGGCTGAGGCTGATGCGATTTCTGACATGATGTCATTAACACGCTGAATCGCCGTAACAATTTCACGCATAGTATCGCCAGACTGATTCACCAGGCTATTACCGCTTTCCACTTTAGCAACGGAATCTGAAATCAGGCCTTTAATATCTTTAGCGGCATTGGCTGAGCGCTGGGCGAGGGTGCGTACCTCTGAAGCGACCACAGCAAAACCGCGCCCCTGTTCACCGGCACGAGCCGCTTCTACCGCGGCGTTGAGGGCCAGAATGTTGGTTTGGAAAGCAATCCCATCAATAACGCCAATAATGTCTTCAATTTTCTTGGCTGACTGATTGATATCGGCCATGGTACCAACGACTTGTTCTATCAGCTTGCCACCATCGATGGCTACGCGGGATGCCTCAGAAGCAAGCCCGTTAGCCTGCTTAGCGTTGTCGGCATTGAGCTGCACCGTACTGGTGATCTCTTCCATACTGGAAGCTGTCTCTTCCAGGCTGGATGCCTGTTGTTCAGTCCGGGAAGACAAATCGGCATTACCTTTGGCGATTTCTGCCGACGAGTTGTTAATAGTCTCTGAACCGGAACGGATCTCGTGCACTATGCTCGCCAGATTAGTGACGAAATCATTAACAGAATCTGCCAGCGTTTTGAATTCGCCTTCATACTCACGTTCCAGCTTACTGGTCAGGCTGCCTTTAGACAGTGCCAGCATGACTTCACAGATATCATTGACCGCCATCTTGCGATTGGTGATATCGCTGGCGTATTTAACTATTCTGAATACTCGCCCTGATTGATCCGTGATGGGACTGTAAGTGGCCTGAATCCAAACTTCCTTGCCGCCATTACCAATGCGGTGAAATTCTCCGGAATGGAACTGACCATCACTGAGCTGGTCCCAGAACAACCGGTATTCACTGCTGCTGCGATAATTGGCATCCACAAACATACTGTGGTGTTTGCCCTTTACATCACCAAGGGTATAGCCCATCGCATTGAGAAAGTTATCGTTAGCGTCGAGGATTTTACCTGTGGGATCAAATTCAATGACCGCCTGAGAGGTTTTAATAGCGTTAATCTGACCTTCATAATAGGCATTTTTGAGCTTATCAGCGGTAATATCCGTGGCATATTTTACCACCCGGGTGACCTTGCCGTCACTGGTGGTTACCGGGTTATAAGAGGCCTGAATCCAGACTTCTTCGCCGCGGCTGTTATACCGTAAGAACTCGCCAGCGGCGAGCTCTCCGCGGCTGAGCTGGGCCCAAAAGTCTTTGTATTCCACTGAGTGCGCGTAATCACTTGCCACAAACATACGGTGGTGTTTACCGAGGATTTCTGACTCTTCATAGCCCATCAGGTTTAAAAAGTTTTCATTGGCACGCAGAATTTCGCCATTGGGTCTGAACTCAATAATGCCCTGGCTCCGGTCGAGCGCAGACAGCATATTGGCAGATAAGTTGTAAGCGGTTTTATCGACCCATTCCACCATGGCGCCATCGGGTTTGCCCATAGCGTCGAGCAGTGGTGTGACTTTTAAATCAAAATTGACATCACCCACCACAATAGACGATGAGATTGGCCGGGTTAACTCCGCCAGCATGCGCGCCTGATGGGCAGGATTTTTATGAAATTGATCGATATTCTGGCCAACGAGGTGTTCCGCCGAGAAGTGGGGTAATACAGTACGAATCTCATCTTCATAGCTTTTTAGCAGGTTATACACCGCATCATTGGCATAAATGATGTTTCGGTTTTTATCGGCCACCATGACGCCAGTGGATATGGCGTTTAATGCAATTTCATAATATGCCGGCTGCTGTTTTTCTGGCTGGCCCCCAAAAAGGTTACGCAAGTTCATACTGAGCCCTCGTTCTGCTGATTCATGCTGTCAAAAATACCGATTTCCCTGCTGGTAATCAGGCGTTCTATATTGACCAGAATGACAAGTCCATCATCCACGCTGGCCAGGCCGTCCAGATAGCGGCTGTCGAAAGCGACGCCGAATTCCGGTGGCGGGTGAATTTCGTCTTCGGTGACATTGATAACGTCTGACACGCTGTCTACCACTATGCCTACGATGCGATCCTGCACGTTGAGCATAATGACAATGGTAAATTCGTTGTAAGTGGCCTCGCTGACGTTAAATTTAACGCGCAGGTCGATGATCGGCACAATATCGCCGCGGAGGTTAATAACACCCTTAATGAAGTCAGGTGCATTAGCAATTTTAGTGACGGGTTCGTAGCCACGAATTTCCTTCACCTGAATAATGGCCAGGCCATATTGCTCCTCACCCAACATAAATGTCAGATATTCCTTGCTCGCACCACCAGTTGCTGCGATGGCAGCGTCCTGAGATGACACCGTATTCATCAGGCTAACCCCACTTGATTGATTTGTTCATTTTTAATCAGGTTGTCAACATCGATAATCATGGCGACTTTACCGTCACCCATGATGGTTGCACCGGATATGCCGTCGACTTTCTTGTAATGGCGTTCCAGACTCTTGATCACTACCTGCTGTTTACCGAGTAACTGATCGACAATAATGCCGTATCGTTTTTTGCCTATTTCAACGAGCACAATGATCGAGTTTTCAACCGGCCTGGTCGGCTCGTCTATCTGCATTTGTTCCCTTAATGACACCAATGGCCAGTACTGATCACGGCTCCACAACATGGTGTCATTCGCCAGGGTCTTGATTTGTTCCGGCTTGGGTTGCAATGACTCAATAATATTCAGCAGCGGGATGATGTAAGTCTCATTACCTACCGACACACACATACCATCAATGATGGCTAATGTGAGTGGCAGTTTAATGGTAAAGGTAGAGCCTTGCCCGGCGACTGATACAATGTCGATACCGCCCTGTATCGCTTCAATGTTTTTACGCACAACATCCATTCCAACGCCACGGCCTGATACGTCGGTAACTGCCTCTGCTGTTGAAAAGCCGGGGGCAAAAATTAACTGCCAGACATCTTCATCTGGCATCTTAGGATCCACATCGAGACCATTGGCAATGGCCTTCTCTAATATTTTGTCTCTGTTCAGACCGCCACCATCATCCTGGATACTGATCAGGATATTGCCCCCACGTTGTTCTGCCTTGAGAACCACAGTACCGGTTTCTGGTTTGCCGGCTGCCAGGCGTTTCTCCAGCGGTTCTATTCCGTGATCGAGGCTGTTACGCACCAGGTGGGTCAGCGGGTCGGCCAGTTTTTCAATCATACTCTTATCGACTTCGGTTTCTCCGCCTTCAATAATCAGATCGATTTTTTTGTCTAACGTCCTGGCTAAATCGCGAACCAGTCGCGGAAACCGGTTGAATACAAATGACACAGGGATCATTCGCATCGACATCACTGCTTCCTGTATTTCACGGATATTACGCGACAACTCGTCAATGGCACCATTGAGTTTTTCGCCGGTATTACCCTCTACTTCTTCGCCAATCATCGACAAAATTGACTGGGTAATGACCATTTCACCCACCAGGTTTACCACCGTATCTATTTTTGTGGTTTCCACCCGAATTGAGCCAGCATCGGCTTTACCGGCTGTTTTGGCGGGCGCTTTAGCTGCCGGCTTAGAAGCTTTGGCGGCAGAGCTGGAAGCGGGTGTGGTAGCGGGTTTTTCCTGTTCGAAAAAGCCATAGGCATCTTCGTCTTTAATCGGTTGAGCGGGCCTGGGCTCAGTGAAGAAACCAAACTCTCCCTCACTATCATCGTGACTGGTTTGTGCTTCTGAGTTGTCAGCTTCAGGCTGACCCGGCGCATCGTCGAAAAAGCCAAACCCGTCATCTTCCTCACTGACGGTATCTGGTTGTGAATGGCCCGGCGCATCATCAAAGAAGCCAAAGCCATCCTCTTCCTGGTCGGCGCTCAGATCAGGTTGCCCGGGCGCATCATCAAAGAACCCGAAGCTGTCATCGTCTTCGGCTGTTTCGGCTGCCGGTGTTTGTTCCGGGACCCCGGTGGTTTCGCCTTCGGTCGACAAAATACCTTCCAGTGCTGCCTTACCTTCTTCTATCTGCTCCCAATTGATCTCGCTTTCATCCTGGTATGCCTGAAGAATAGCGCCCAGGGTGTCGGTGGTAGCCAGCAGCACGTCAACAATGTCGGTGGTTAAATCGAGTTCATGGTTGCGGGCTTTATCCAGGATGGTTTCCATCACATGGGTTAAGCCGGTTAACGCATCGAAACCAAAAATTCCGCTGCCACCCTTAATAGAGTGTGCTGCGCGGAAGATACTGTTGAGCTCTTCCGCATCGGGGTCGTCTGTTGATATGTTTAACAGCAATTCCTCCATGGTTTGAAGATGCTCCTGGCTCTCTTCAAAAAACACCGTGTGGAATTGATTCATATCGACAGACATGTATGGCTACCCAAGCAGTTTTTTGGCAATAGCCAGTAACTTAGACGGATCAAATGGCTTTACCATCCAACCAGTGGCACCCGCTGCCTTACCCTGACTTTTTAAGGTATCGCCGGCTTCGGTGGTGAGCACTACAATAGGAACGGTGCGATAGCTCATCATGCCACGCAGTGATTTAATCAGGGTGATGCCATCCATGCGAGGCATATTCTGATCGGTCAGTACAAAGTCATACCGCGTGGTTTGGCACTTATCCAGTGCCGCCTGACCGTCTTCGGCTGAATCCACATTGTAGCCGGCCCCTCGCAAAGTGACCTCTACCATTTGACGGATCGACATAGAGTCGTCAACGATTAGTATTTTCTTGCTCATATCTTTATTAATTCCTTGCTATGGAAATGGTAGTTCGATTGCCTTGAGCATTTCGCTCAACTGTCTGACACATTGCATCAACAAGCCCGAGGCCTCGCCCGCTAAGGCCTTGCTGATCGGCAGAGCTATCAGACAGCGCAAATCCTGAACCGGAGTCTTCCACTGATATCTTTATAAACGTAGTCGAATTTGTGTAAATTTGTATGGTTAATTGATCACTGTTTGTCAGACTATTCAGACGCTCTTCGCGTAACGCGAGATAAGTAGCGAAGCCTTCAAAGTCATTTTTGAGCTTTGAGTCCAAATGGAGAATGCCGTGATCAAGCGCGTTGTTAATCAGTTCTGCCATCACCGTAAAAGCTTTCTGGCACAAGTCTCTGGGTAATCCTGAGTTTTGCATAATCTGCATGGCCTGATTCAGCACGTCCAGGCTGGCGATGACTTTGCCACGAATACAAAACTGGTAGTCTATTTCACCGAAGCTAACCGGTGCTTCATCGGTGCGGGTTTGTAACTGGTTACGCAAGGCCTCTCCGTTGATGACACAAAGGGTAATGTCATCCTCGATAGCATTGCCATCAGCAAATTGCAGGCAATCATCCATAATGTGGATCAGGCTTTGTTGGTTTTTTACCAGTGCCTGGGCCTGTGCCATTAATCTGACTGATGTATAGGCGTCGCCGGCGGGATTGGTTTGTTCAATAATACCGTCGGTGTACAACGCTAACTGGTCAATTTCTTCCAGCACAAGTTGCTCAGGCTTAATACTGAACTCACCTGGCTCCATAATGCCCAGTGGCATGGCTTTGGATTTAAACCGCTTCACCTCGCCGTGTTTACAGCAACACAAAACATCGGGCAACCCGGCATTCACAATAGTAACTGTTGAAGAATACGGGCAAATTTCGATGCCCAATAACGCCACAAAGCGATCGTCAGGTATTTCGGTATACAGCTTACGATTTATCTCATGAAAAATTTCATCAATAGTCTTGCCTTTATTCGCCATCGCTTTGGCAGTGGTGACAATGGGAATAATACAAATGGCCGCTGCCAGACCATGTCCCATGGCATCTGCCAGGATCAGCTGTATTTTGCCCGTCGGATTAGGCGGTGAGAAAATGGTATCGCCGCTGAAGTTGGTCATTGGCCGGGAGCGTACAGCGGCAAAAGCCGGCAGGTCACACTGACTGTTGGCCATATTCTGATAAACGTGCTGCGCCAGGCTTTCTTCCTGCGCTTTCTCACTAAGTAACTGTTGTAATAATTGATACTTATTTGCCAGGTCCAGACTGGTACGTTTAAAAGTGAGCAGGTTGCGGATCTTCTCCCACAATAAGCCGATGCTGACCGGCTTAACGATGTAATCGTGTACGCCCTGGCTAAAGCTTTCACTAATGCTGTTAAGCTGATCGTCGATGGAAACCATAATCACATAGGGCGGCGGTTCTGCCTGTTGCAGAGCCGGCAATAATTCGATGCCCTGGCCATCGGGTAGGTGGTTGTCCAGAATCACCACGTCGAAATGGTGCTTTTTAAGTACTTCTGCGGCATCCTGAAGTGAAAAAGCAGAGACTACCTTTACACCCCTTAGCATCAAATCAGAGACTAACAGCTCACAAAATATGGGATCGTCATCGACAACCAGTACCGATTCTGTGAATTTAGTGATTTCTGGCGAGTTCATGCAGACGTGTACCCTTAGCGGATCGTAATCATCTTATCAAAGTTGGCGATTTCGAGGACTTCCAGCGCGGTGCCTTTGGCATTGGCTATCTCAACATCGCAACCATTGGCTTTAGCGCGCTTTTTCAGCAGCACCACCATGCCCAGTGCCGCACTGTCCAAATAAAGCACTTTGGCAAAGTCCAGGGTAATCTGACCGCCTTTTTTACTTTCCAGAATCTGGTTGTATTGCTCGGTAAATGACTTATGAAAACTAAAGTCAAAGCGCTCAGGGACTGAGATTGTTGAATTCATTATAGCTCCGTTAAAACAATTCAATCTCACCTGCTTCTACAGAAGAAGATGATACAGGGTTATGCAGGGCCGCCCACTCAGACTTCACTTTTTGCTGGAACTGTTCCGGGTCGTTTAAAAACACCTGGCGGTGGGCATCATCCATCAGATCGGCAATGTTCATATTCAGCAGGGTAACGGTACCAATGGTATATTCGATATACTGGCGGTTTATGTCACCGAATTGCAGACTGCGGGTGGCATTGTCCAGGGCTGAGTTTAACTCGATAGACAGGTTATGCAGGCCCGACGTGATGTTTTGATCATGTTCGGCCTTAACAATAATCCGCTCCAGCGCCTGATTAATATCTTTTTTCGCCTCAATAACATAGCTCACATCATAGGCTGCCAGTACGCCAATACGATCGCTCAGTGAGGAGATTTTGTCATTGATGCTGTTGATTTGAGTCTGAATCGACTCACTAAACTGGGCTGAGCGATTCGATAAGCTGCGTACTTCATCTGCCACTACAGCAAAACCACGACCATGTTCACCGGCCCGCGCAGCCTCAATAGCTGCGTTGAGCGCCAGTAAATTGGTTTGTGCGGCAATACTGTCGATGTCTTTCAGGGCCTGAATAACCGAGGGGACCGTATCGTTAATGGCGGTAATCTGTTCCAGGATTTCCATAATCCCGGCCGACATGTCGACTGTACTTTGAATAAAGCGATCCAGTGTAACACCGGTGCGCTCTGCGAAGCTGCGCATCCTGTCGCTGTACAGTTCATCACTGTCATCATCGGCTTTGATCAATTGCAAAATAGTATTGCTTTGCTGATCCACCAGGCCTCGCAGTCCAATAAAACTGGTGCTAAGGGTATCCACCGCATCGTTATGGGTAGAAATAATGTTGGCCAGGCTTGACTCGCAATCGGCGAGAACTTCGGTTGACGTTTGCGCGATAGTGTTGAGCGCAGGCTCTGCCGCAATAGCGTTCACCGTGTTGTGTTCCTGCGGCATTGCTGTCACTGACTGTGTCTCTGAGCGGTTTGATTGTGCGGCCGGCGCAAGGTATTCATACCCCAGTACGGCGGCGGCGAGAATAATGACTCCAACTACGCCGGAAACAAAATGAGCGAGTATCAGAGCAACGACTGTTGCTATCCCTACAACAAAATATTTATTCATGACTTTCTCTAATCCACAGGCCAACGCTATGAATTGTAGTACATATATGATGCTACTGTAGGGAAGTATTGAAAGCGTTGCAACTACCTTTGTGGGTAGTTGCAACTAATTGATGATTAATAGGTTTTTCTAATATAGATTAAAATAAAATTATTTTTACTTTAATTACGTAAACATAAATTTGACTGTTAAGTTATTGATTTTTGTTTAAAGCATTCGTTACATGCTTGGCAAACGGTTCTGCTTTCATAAAACCGGTGACCCGGGCCTTTGTTAGCTCGTTGCCGTCCTCGTCGAACAGTAAAATGGTAGGTAACCCCAGAACGTCGAAAGCGTCCTGGAAAGCCAGGTTGGTAGGGGTGTTATCGGTTAAATCGATCTGCATCCATACTGTATTGCTCAGTGCACTAATGACAGCCGGATCAACAAAGGTGTATTTTTCAAACTCTTTACAGGCCACACACCAGTCGGCGTACAGGTCAACCATCACCGACTTGCCCTCAGCATTGGCTGCTGCGAGTTTTTGTTCGAAATCCTCAAGGTTTTTCACCACCATAAAGGTTGGATGCGACGTGGCCTGCAAGGTTGCACCGGCGGATGTCCCGGCGGTTTCGTAATGCCCACTGCTCTGGCCAAACAAAGCGTTATAGCCCAGCATTGCGGATACAAACAGACCCAGGAAAATCACCAGGGTACGTACGCCCTTAGCAAAGGTGGCAGCGCTGGGCTGATTAACAACCTGATAGTAGCTGAAGGCCCCCAGACCGAGCGCCGACCAGAGCAGCATGCTGTAGTCTGAATTCCACAGGCGTTCAACAAATATCACCGCAACCGCCAGCAGCATAAAGCCAAAGGTTGTTTTAATGATGTTCATCCAGTTACCGGCTTTGGGCAGCAATTTACCACCGGTCATGGCAAAGATAATAAGGGGGATACCCATACCCAGGCTAAGGGCGTAAAGCGCCAGGAAGCCCAGGGTCATATCGCCGCTTTGGGCAATGAAAATTAATACACCAGTGAGCGGCGCAGTGGTGCACGGGGAAGCAATTAAACCGGAGAGTATACCCATAACAAAAACACCCACCAGGCTGCCTCGTTGCTGAGCGTTACTCATACCGCTGACTTTTTCCTGCCACTTACTGGGCAACTGGATTTCATATAATCCGAACATGGCTGCGGCCAGTGCCACAAAAACCACAATAAAGGTGCCCAAAATATAGGGGCTCTGCAGCGATGCCTGGAACTGTACCCCGGCAGACGCTACCACCAGACCCAGCAATGAGTACATAATGGCCATGCCCTGTACATACACAAAGGCGAGGGTAAACGCGCGCGACATTTTAATGTCTTTGCCTTGCCCAATGACAATGCCAGACACAATCGGGTACATAGGAAAAACGCATGGGGTAAATGCCAGCCCAATGCCTAAAGCAAGAAACAGCAACAAGGTGACGGTCAGGTTTTCATCGGATTGCAGCAGATTGGCTAAATCATATTGCTCGCTAACCGTCTGAGCAGGCTCTGCGGTGGTTACTGCAGTTTGCCCGGCCCCACCACTGAGCTGACCGCTGACGCTGGTGCCCTGAATTTCGTTAAGATAAATGACCTTGGTAGTGGGGGGGTAACACAGCCCGGCACTGGCACAACCCTGATAGCGAAGTTTAACCACCCCATCCTGAACCGTTTCACTAATGGGGTAGCTGAAGGCGACGGTGTTGTAGTAAACATCTGAAATACCAAAAAATTCGTCTTCAATCTGTTCTGCTGGCGGAAACACCGGCTCGCCCAGCGTGGCATTTTTGGTGGAGGCCTTAAATTGCTTCTTATATAAGTAGTAACCGTCCGCAATGTCAAAGCGGATCACCAGGGTGTCTCCCTGCTGGGCAAAGTCGAAGACAAAGGCTTCCTCTACTGGCAGAAATGACGGTTCGTCACTGAACAGATCATCCATGTTATTGTCGCTTAACTGGGCCGAAGCCACAGTGCTGAATAACAGGGTAATAAATGTCAGGGTGATAACTAAAAGCCGGGACTGATTCACCGAATTACTTCCTCTTTTCAATGTTTAATGCCTGTTCTACCCAGGTACCATAAGCCTCACTTGCCGCACAGGCCGGTACGGCAATCCACTGCGGCACATCATAAGTGTGCAGCGATGTAACCAGTTGCTCTGCTTCGGCAAGTTTGTGCTGGTGGGTTTTGATTAGCAGCAGGTGTTCCTGATCCTGTATCACTTTGTTTTCCCAACGATACACCGAGGTCATTCCTGGTACTATCTGAACACACGCGGCCAGATGCTGCGCCAATAGCTCGGTAGCAATGGTTTGTGCGTTATCATGCGAATCTGTGGTGCAATATACGATACAAAGGTTTGTCATATTTCCCATAAGACCGGATTTATCCCAAATACTATTCAACTTGTCCGACTTGCCGGCACTTTACCGAGCAAATCGGGTCTGTGACAAGTCAATCATCGTTAGTACGGGATAAACTTGCGATACGATGACTTGGGTTTGCACAATTGTGCCCCATCTTCATTAACTGAACCTTAAGACTGCAACAGGAAACCTACTTTGCGCTTTTTATTATTACTTTTTATTGTCATGCCAATCGCCGAAATTTCGCTGTTGCTGCAGGTGGGTGACTTAATAGGTGGCTGGAATACGGTAGGATTGATTATTGTCACGGCATTCGTAGGCGCTTATCTGGTGCGTCAGGAAGGCATCTCTACCTTGCAAACTGCGCAGGCCAAGCTGGCGCAGAATCAGGTGCCGGGCAATGAAATGCTCGAAGGCATGTTACTGGTGATTGCCGGGGTGTTGTTGGTTACACCGGGCTTTATAACCGATATTCTCGGCTTTACCTTTGCGTTACCGTTTTCGCGAAAATTCATTGCTGCCAGAGCAGCCAGTCACCTGACCGTTAAAACGTTTAATGCAACGCAACAGTCAACCTATCAGTATACCCATCGTCCGTCGGCTCAGGATGACGGCGATACCATTGAAGGCGAATATACCGATAAGTCAGAAAACGACCCGAACAAGCGCCTGAAATAAGCTTCAGGCACTGTCTGTCAAACTTACAGAGCGGCTTCCAACGCGGCTAACTTCGCTTCCATAAAGGCTTCAAACTGATGCTGGTTTTGTGCCTGATCTGGGTGTCCCGGCCAGCTCGCAAAGAAACCATACTGATACTCAGTGGTGGGTTTAAACTTAAACAGGTAATCATGGGGCCCGACAAATTGTTCGGCTATATCGCCTTTCTGCACGAATAAAGCCATCCCCAGTTCCAGGTCATCACCGAGAAGGTTTTGTTTGCCGTAGGTGGCTATCATTTTCCAGTTTGGACTTTCTTTTTCGATATAAGCCACACCTTCATGCTTAACCAGACCGGTGATCAGGTTGTCCATGGCAACCGATGATTCCACCGACACAAGGGTACTGGGATCGCCGGCTTTGATGCTGTAAACGGTTGTTACATCGGCGCTGATACCGTCGACTGTCCAACCGTCATATTTTACCTCAAACTGACTTTGCTCAGCGCCATTTTCAAGTAAACGCCAGTGGGTGGCATCGACATTTTTAAAGTGTTGTACGCCGCCATCGACCCAACGCCCTAAGGCCCCCAGACCAACTGACTTACCCACTTTTAGGGCATCGCCACCCCACTCACTGAGTTCATGATAACTGTCGTAACCGTCCTGTCCGACCTGAGGCAAAACGATATCCGTGGTGGTTTTTACAAAGACATCGATACCATTACGCCAGTCCAGGTACAGACGGTAGCCAACCAGATCATTTTCCCAGCCCGGGCCTTCATAGCGCAGGTAATATGAGTGATCGGTGAGCTGTTCCGGCGAAGTAAAGGATTCCACCGTGGAAAACTGAAAATCGTCGGCCACATATTCGGTGCCTTGCCATGCGCCGCCCTGACGAACGGATAATTCTGCGTGGGTTTTTACTACCGGTTGTGCTGGTGCAACCGTTGATTGGGTCTTCGACGGGGCATTATCAGAACAGCCTGAGAGCAGTATGGATGCGGCGAGTAGCGATTGTACGAGGTGCCGTTTCATGGTTTTCTCCGTGTTTAGCTTTAGATAATCAATAGTAAAAATTTAGTTAATCATATTGACAATTGCCACCGGTGGCAATTATTTTAAATATTGTTAACAAAGTTTGTTCCACAGGTGAACCTGTTAACATCTTTTGAATTGGTAATCGCAAAGTGAAGCAAGAGGTGACATGCCAGATTTTAGTTTAAGCCATCGTCGGGCCCTGGTGACCGGTGCCAGCAGAGGCATAGGACAAGCGTTAGCCGTAGCTCTTGCTGAAGCCGGTGCCGATGTTATTTGCGCCAGCTCAACGGCGGGTGGATGCGATGAAACGGTGGCCAGGATTGCCAGCATGGGTACGGTGAAAGTCGCTCAGTTGCATGCCGATCTTAGCGATATGCACGCCGTTCAGGCTCTCGCTGACGATGCGCTCGCGTTATGGGGCGGCATCGATATTCTGGTGAACAATGGCGGCACCATTTTCCGCAGTCCGGCAACAGAGTACCCGTTAGCAGAATGGCAAAATGTCCTCAAAGTGAATCTCGACGCCAGCTTTTTGCTCTGCCAGCAGTTGGGTAAAAAAATGCTGGAACAGGGCAGTGGCAAGATCATTAATATCGCTTCCATGCTCAGTTACAGTGGCGGGATTACCGTACCCGCCTATACCGCCAGCAAGCATGCGATTGCCGGGTTAACCAAAGCCCTGGCTAATGAATGGGGCGCATCGGGGGTTCAGGTCAATGCCATTGCGCCCGGTTATATTCGCACAGATAACACGCAGGCATTGCAGGATGATGCTCAGCGCAGCAGCGAAATCTGTGCCCGTATTCCTGCCGGTCGCTGGGGGAATACTGACGATTTAAAAGGGGCCGTGGTGTTTTTAGCCAGTTCGGCCAGCCAGTATATCAACGGCCACGTACTGGCGGTTGATGGTGGCTTTCTGGCCCGTTAATTTACAGGACACAAGATCATGACGACTGAATATGAGACCCGCTATGCCATTGGCCAGCAAGAAGCCAAAGGTTACGACACCCAGGCACTACGGGATGCCTTTCTTGCCGATAAGTTGATGCAACCGGGCAAGATTTACTGGGTATACAGCCATTACGAGCGCTTTATGGTAGGGGGTGCTGTGCCGGTTAAAAGCGGTCTTACACTGGATACGCTGGACGCATTGAAATCGGCTTGCTTTACCGCTCGCCGGGAAGTGGGGGTGATCAACGTTGGCGGACCCGGCAGAATAGCAGTCGACGACACGTCGTACGCTCTTGAAAAAGGCGAAGCCCTTTACATTGGTGCGGGTGAGCACAGTGTGACGTTCTATTCTGAAAACAGTGACGAACCGGCCCGTTTCTACCTGAACTCAGCGCCTGCACATGCCAGCTACCCGTGTAAAAAAGTGGGTAAAGAAGAGGCCAACGTGCTGCATCTGGGATCACCTGAAACCGCCAATCAGCGCGATATTCACCAGTTAATTATCAATGGTGTGGTTGATACCTGCCAGTTACAAATGGGCCTCACCCGGCTTTATCCGGGCAGTGTATGGAATACCATGCCGGCTCATCAGCATGATCGCCGTAACGAAGTGTATTTTTATCTGGATGTGCCAGAGGGCCAGGCGGTGAGTCATTTTATGGGAGAGCCCCACGAAACCCGCCATATCTTTGTGCAGAATCACCAGGCCATATTATCACCACCGTGGTCCATTCACTGCGGCTGCGGTACTGCCAACTATGCCTTTATCTGGGGCATGGCCGGCGAGAACCTTGATTATGATGATATGGATAAATTCCCTGCCAGCGAGCTGCGCTAGGAGCGTTTCGATGTTTAAAACGATAATTAGGTTAACCAGTGTTGTGGCTGTGAGCCTGGCATTGGCCAGTTGTGGGTCCAACAATGACAGTGAGGTCACGACTTTGCGTCTTGGACATACACTGGATACCCAGCATTCCGTGCACCAGGCCATGGTGTATTTTGGTGAGCGCCTGAGTGAGCTGTCGGATGGTGCCATGGATGTAAAGATTTATCCGAGCAGTCAGTTGGGCACCGAACGCGAGATGATTGAGTTACTGCAAATTGGTTCGTTATCCATGACCAAAGTTTCGGCCAGTCCGCTTGAGGGCTTTGTGCCGGCCATGAAGATCTTCAGTATCCCCTACATCTTTCGCGATAATGATCACTTCTGGAAAGTGCTCAACAGCGAGGTGGGTAAAGGGTTATTAAAAGGGGTCGAACCGTTTCGCCTGAAAGGCCTTGCCTACTACGATGCTGGCAGCCGCAGTTTTTATACGAATAGCAAACCCATACGAACCCCGGCAGATTTGGCTGGCATGAAAATTCGGGTGCTCAACAGCCCTACTGCAGTGCGCACGGTCAGAGAACTGGGCGGCGCTGCTACGCCGGTGGCCTGGGGGGAGCTCTACACGGCTCTGCAGCAAGGTGTTGTGGACGGCGCAGAGAATAATCCGCCGAGCTATTATTTGTCGCGCCATTATGAAATTGCCCGTTATTACTCGCTGGATGAGCATACGTCGGTACCAGACGTAATGCTGATGTCATTACGGGTGTGGGAAAACCTTACCGACCAGCAACAGGCGTGGGTCGATGAAGCGATGCAGGATTCAGTGCTCTTCCAGCGTAAGGCCTGGCAGGCGTCAACGCTAGATTCTCTGGCAAAAGTCAAAGCTGATGGGGTGGAAGTGATTTATCCCGATAAAAAGCCGTTTGTTGAAGCTGTGAAGCCCTTTCATGAAAGCCTGCGCGGCACTGCCGTTGGCGATCTCATTTCTCAAATAAAGGCCATGTAGTATGCGCAAGGTTATCCGATTGATTGATCAACTCGTTGCCGGCACCTTAATGCTGGCGATGACACTCATATTACTGACCGTGGTGTGGCAGGTGATCTCCCGCTATATCCTGCAGGATCCGGCCTCTGTAACCGAAGAGCTATCGCGCTTTTTACTGATTTGGATTGGTCTGCTCGGGGCAGCTTTTGCTTATCGACAAAAAGTGCATCTGGGCTTCAATCTGATTGTTGAAAAACAGTCTGAGCTAGTCGGTAAGTACATACTTACGCTGGTTGAGTTGCTGGTGATAACATTCTGCGCAACCACACTGTTATTTGGCGGCAGCCAGCTGGTGTCACTGACTCTGGAGCTGGAGCAAATCTCTGCGGCGCTGGGAATTCGCATGGGCTATGTTTATGTGGTATTACCGGTTTCGGGGCTTCTGCTCATCTGGTACGGGCTAATCAATATTCACAACCTGTGGCTGGCCGACGAAGAAGGAGCACTATAATGGATTACACTGCACTGGTGCTGGTAGTCACCTTCTTTTTACTACTCATTCTGAACGTACCAATTTCGTTTAGCATTGGTATTGCCACCCTGGTGGCGATGCTGATGAGCATTGATTTTACGCCAGCGGTAACCACTATCGCACAACGCATGGCCGGCGGCCTGGACAGCTTTGCCTTGCTCGCCATACCGTTTTTTGTACTGTCAGGCATGATCATGGGGCGCGGCGGCATTGCCAAACGCCTGATCAACTGTGCGCTGGCGCTCATTGGCTCATTGCCTGGCGGACTGGCGTTGGTGAACGTGGTGTCGTGTATGCTGTTTGGTGCAATCTCTGGGTCGGCTGTAGCGACTACCTCGGCCATCGGCAGTTTTATGCTGCCGGAAATGAAAAAGCAAGGTTACGACGAAAACTTCAGTGCAGCGGTTACGGCTGCTGCTTCAACCACCGGTATGCTGATACCGCCAAGCAATATTCTGATTGTGTATGCTATTGCCAGTGGCGGGGTATCTATTGCGGCGCTCTTTATGGCCGGTTATTTACCCGGTGTCATGGTGGGACTGGCGCTGATGATGGTGTGTTTTATTCATGCCAAGCGTAAAGGTTATGCCACCGCCGATCGGCTGCCACTAAAAGTTGTGGTGCAGCAGGTGGGGGCAGCGATACCCAGCTTGTTTTTAATCTTTCTGGTTATTGGCGGGATTGTGGGGGGTATCTTTACCGCCACTGAAGCCGGCGCCATTGCAGTGGTTTATTCACTTATCCTGGCGGTGGGCGTTTACCGCGAAGTGAAGCCCAAACAACTACCGGATATTTTACTGAAATCGGCCGAAACCACCGCTATTGTTATGCTGCTTATTGGTGCTTCTACAGCCATGTCGTGGATGCTGTCCTACGCCAACATTCCGCAAAATATCAGTGCCTTTATGCTGGAGGTGAGTGATAACCCGATTGTTATTCTGCTGCTCATCAACCTGTTGTTAATTGTTGTGGGGGCGTTTCTGGATATGACCCCGGCAGTGCTGATATTTACGCCGATTTTTCTGCCGGTGGCGGCGGAACTGGGCATGTCACCGCTACAGTTTGGCATTATGATAGTGCTGAATCTGTCGATTGGCTTATGCTCACCACCGGTTGGGGCCGTACTGTTTATTACCTGTGCCATTGCTAAAACACGCCTGGATAAAATTATCCGGCCGTTGCTGCCGCTTTATGTTGCCATGTTCGTGGTGCTGATGCTGGTGACCTATGTGGCCTTGTTTAGTGAAGCCTTACCTGCACTGTTTGGGGTGTAACGGCCCTGACTGTGCGGGATAGGAATAAATAAGATGATGGTGCCGAGAGTAGCGTAACCGGGCGGTTAACGTTAAACTCAGCCCGGTTAAATAAAAAACAAAAATAAAGAGTACTCTGCATGGACAAGAAGCCAACCATTAATGATGTGGCACGAATAGCCGGGGTTTCCAAGCGCACCGTTTCCCGGGTTATTAACGGTGCCTCAAATGTTGGCGCCGCGACCCGCGAAAAAATACAGCGGGTGGTTGATGAGTTGGGTTTTTCGCCGGATAAACAGGCCCGGGGTCTGGCGGCCAGTCGGTCTTATTTGATTGGACTGATTTATGATAACCCCGATGCGCTCTATATCGACCAGGTGCAGCGCGGTGTCCTCGACGTGTGCTCTAAAAAAGGTTACGAACTGGTGGTACACCCCTGCAGTTACCGCAGCGATGAGTTTATCAGCAATTGTGTGGGCTTTGTGCGTCGTTCAAATATCGACGGCGTGATTGTTCTGCCGCCGGTGTCTGAGTCGAATGAGCTGGCAGCGGCCCTCGAGAATCATGGCATTAACTATGTAAGGCTGACGTCGGTAGATATTGATGATAAAGAAAATATCGTGGTGTCAGACGATCGCGCCGCATTAAGTGATATGGCGCGCTATCTGGTGTCTTTAGGACACAAGGATATCGCCATAATTAGCGGACCAAACCATTATTACTCCACGGTAGAGCGGTTGGAAGGGATAACCCAGACACTAAAAGAACTGGGGTTATCGATTCCGGCTGAACGAATAGTGGAAGGCAAAAACAGCTACGAGAGTGGCATTGAATGTGCCCGGGCGTTACTGATTCAAACGCCGCGCCCGCAGGTAATTGTGGCCAATAACGATGAAATGGCTGCCGGTGTCCTTAAAGTGGCTCATGAACTGGGTATCGATGTGCCCGGTGAATTATCGGTAGCCGGTTTTGATGACAACTTACTGGCGTCGCGGGTCATTCCGTCACTTACAACGGTACAACGGCCGGTGGTTGCTATGGCAGGCATTGCCGCCAAAAAGATTGTTGCCCTGATTGAAAATAAGCCAGCTGAAGGTGTGGAAGAATACACCATTAAGCCACATCTTATTATTCGCGAATCAACACGCAAAGCCGCCAAACAATAGCAGAGAAAAAATAAAGAAAATCTGCTTTAACGTAATTTGCCACCGGTGGCATTAATGTTAAATGTGTGGTAATTTAATAAACAATTGGAACTAACGTTTAGAGATTTTATGGCCGATCAAACCAAGCTTATACAGGTGCACCCAAACGATAATGTGGCGGTGTCGACCATGGCGCTGTCTGCCGGAACCATCGTAGATACCTTGTCGGTCACCGTTGCCAGTGACATTCCCGCTGGCCATAAAGTCGCCCTGAGCGACATCGCCGCTGGTCAGAAAGTAGTGAAATACGGCTTTGCCATCGGCATTGCGCAGGCTGATATTAAGCGTGGTGATCACGTTCACAGTCACAATTTAAAAACCGCCTTAAGCGGCCAGGAAAACTATCAGTACGAGCCGGTAAGCACGCGTAAACCGGTTACCAGGCCAGCCCAGGCCAGTTTTATGGGCTATCGCCGGCCCAACGGTAAAGTGGGGATCCGAAATGAAGTCTGGATCATCAATACGGTGGGCTGTGTTAATCGCACCGCTGAGCGAATTGCGGCCGAATGTGAACGGCGCTTCTTTGGCGAATGCGATGGTTTTCGGGCATTTACTCATCCGTTTGGCTGTTCGCAGTTGGGCGACGATCTGCACGATACGCAAACTATCCTGGCGTCCCTGGCGTCTCACCCTAACGCCGGCGCGGTGCTGGTGGTAGGTTTGGGGTGCGAGAACAACCAGTTGTCGAATTTACTGGAAAAAGTTGAGCGCCCGGCCTCGCAGATCCGGTTCTTTAATTCCCAGCAGGTGGGCGATGAAATCGAAGAAGGCATCGCGCTTATTCATGAAATGCTCGCCGATGTGGGCAAATGTACCCGTGAGCCCATTGATGGCAGCGAACTGGTGCTGGGTGTGAAGTGTGGCGGGAGTGATGCGTTTAGTGGCATTACCGCCAACCCCTTAGTAGGTCGCATGACCGATTTAATGGTTAAACAGAACGGCAGTGTGCTGCAAACTGAAACCCCGGAAATGTTCGGTGCCGAACAGTTACTGATGAACCGGGCGACCAGCCAGGCAGTATTCTCCGAGATTGTTGAGCTGGTGAACGACTTTAAACAGTATTTTATCGATAATAATCAACCGATTTATGAGAACCCGTCGCCGGGTAACAAAGCCGGCGGACTCACCACGCTGGAAGAAAAGTCGTTGGGTGCCGTGCAAAAAGGCGGTCAGGCACCGGTTAACGGTGTGTTGCAGTACGGCGAACCTTTGTCGAATAAAGGCCTCAATTTGCTTCAGGCACCGGGTAACGATGCGGTAAGTTCCACTGCGCTTGCCGCCAGCGGCGCGCACATCATTTTATTCACCACCGGACGGGGTACCCCGCTCGGCTTTCCTGTACCCACAGTGAAAATCTCATCTAACAGTGAAATTGCTCATAAGAAGCCACACTGGATAGATTTTAATGCAGGTCAGATATTGCAGGGCACCAGTATTGATGACTGTGCTGCTCAGCTGTACCAGCAATGCCTGAATATTGCGTCGGGCGAAAAGACCTGCAACGAGAAAAATGGCAGTCACGATATAGCGATCTGGAAACGTGGCGTAACCCTGTAACAAAGAGACTGATATGAAACCAATACTATTACACGAAGACAGACTGTTTCCGGCTGACGAAGCAACACGCGCTGTCGCTCGCTCACTGTATAACACAGTCAAAGACCTGCCTATTATCAGCCCCCACGGCCACACCGATCCGCGTTGGTTTGCCTATGACGAAAATTTTGGAAACGCCACAGAACTGTTCATTTTGCCCGATCATTATGTGTTCAGAATGCTCTATAGTCAGGGCGTTACACTGGAGAGTCTGGGCATTCGCCGCTGGGATGGTGGCCCAACCGAAAGCGACCCGCAAAAAATCTGGCAAACCTTTGCTGATCACTATTACCTGTTTGCTGGCACACCATCGAGAATGTGGCTGGATACGGTGTTTAAGAATGTGTTTGGCTTAACCGACATGCTGTGCAGCGAAAATGCCATGGAGTATTACCATTTCATCACCGCTGAGCTGGCCAAAGATGCCTACAAACCACGGGCACTGATGGATCGTTTTAATATTGAACTGATTGCTACCACCGAAGGCGCTCTGGATAATCTGGAGCATCACCGGGTGTTAAAAGGCACTGGCTGGGATAAGCGTGTTATTACCTCATTCCGTCCGGATGATGTAGTCGACGCCTCCCGCGAAGACTTTGCTCAGAATATTGAACTGCTGGGTGAAATTACCGGCGAAAATACTACCGACTGGGATGGTTATCTGGCCGCTATTCGCCAGCGTCGGGAGGTTTTCCGCGAGCATGGTGCAACAGCCACCGATCACGGCCATCCTACCGCCCGCACGGCTGACTTGTCTAAAGCCGAATGTCAGGCATTATTCAGCAAGTGCCTGAGTGGTCAGGCCGGCGACGCCGATCAGGAGTTGTTCCGCGCTCAGATGCTTACCGAATTAGCCGGTATGAGTATTGAAGATGGAATGGTTATGCAAATCCATCCGGGCGCATTTCGTAATCACAATAACGATGTGTTTACCAAATTTGGCCGTGATAAAGGCGCAGATATTCCGCTGCAAACCGAATATGTTAACGCACTGAAACCGCTGCTGGATAAATACGGCAACGATCCACGTCTGAATATTATTTTGTTCACGCTTGATGAAACCGTGTATTCCCGTGAGCTGGCCCCGCTGGCCGGACACTATCCATGCCTCAAACTGGGCCCGGCCTGGTGGTTCCACGATAGTCCGGAAGGCATGCTGCGCTATCGCCATCAGGTAACCGAAACCGCCGGTTTATTTAATACCGTTGGTTTTAACGATGACACCCGCGCCTTCCTGTCGATTCCGGCTCGCCACGACGTAGCCCGCCGCATTGATAGCCGGTTCCTGGCCAATATGGTGGTGGAACATCGAATCAGCGAAGAAGAAGCTGGCAGCCTGATAAAACAACTGTCTTATGACTTAGCGAAGAAAGCTTACAAACTGGGGCAGGCTTAATCATGGTGGCGTCTTTAAACAATGCTACGCTGGCTAACCTGCCAGCCGAGGTAAAAACGCCGGATTACGATCGTGCTGAACGCGGTCGCGGTATTGTGCACATCGGGCCAGGCGCATTTCACCGCGCTCATCAGGCTGTGTATACCGATATGGCCATGGCCTATGGCGGTAACTGGTGTATTACCGGTGTGTCGATGCGCAGCGCTACACTGAAACAAAAGCTGGCCGGGCAGAACAATCTGTATTCACTGGTAGTACTGGACAACGAGCCCTATGTGCAGGTAATCGGCGCCTTCGACAGCGTACTGGTATTAAATGATGACCGTGAAGCCATTATGGCTGCGCTGACCGACGCCAATACTCATATTATTTCGTTAACGATTACTGAGAAAGGCTACTGCCTGACCAGTAATGGTGAACTTGATACGTCACACGCCGACATCATGCACGATTTATCCAATCCTGATGAGCCGGTATCGGCGGTTGGGCTTATTGTGAGCGCGCTCAAGCACCGCTTTGAGCAGCAACAGGCCGATATTACCGTGATCAGCTGCGACAACCTGGCGGATAACGGCAAAAAACTGGCCAAAGCCGTGTTGCAGTTTGCCGAGAAAATCCAGCCGGAACTGGCGCAGTGGATTGAACAAAATATTGCCTTTCCCTGTACCATGGTTGATAGCATTACGCCGGCCACCGATGAAGCACTGATTAGCCTGGCGGCCGATAAGCTGGGTGTTGAAGATGCCTGGCCTATTCAGCGCGAAGGCTTTACCCAGTGGGTGGTTGAGGATAAATTCAGCGGGCCGCGTCCGGCCTGGGAAAAAGTAGGGGTAACCTTCACCGATGATGTGGCTGCCTTTGAAAATGCCAAACTGCGTATTTTAAATGGCACCCACTCAACGCTTGCGTACACCGGGATCCTGCTTGGTAAAGAAACCGTTTATGAAGCGATTAGCGACACCGCGCTGGAAGCGTTTATTCGCCGCTTGCTGAGTGATGAAATTATTCCGTCTATTAACGCTGAAGGCGTGATGGATTTACCCGCCTACGCGGAAGATATTTTAAATCGCTACAAGAATCGCCACATCCGCCACTTGTTGGCACAAATTGCCTGGGATGGTTCGCAGAAGCTGCCTTTCCGGGTGCTCAATACCGTGCGCGACAACTTAAAACTTGGTCAACAGGCGAAATTACTGTGTGTGCCCATTGCCGCGTGGATTTTATTTATTGCCAAACGTGCCAACGATCAGGATGAGCTGGTGGATCCGCTGGCCGAAACCTTAATTGGTTTAGCCAATCAGCACCAGGGTGACCTGTCAGCACTCGGTGCAGCTGTGCTGAATTTGCCTCAGGTGTTCGCCGAACTGACGGCTAACAAATGGTTTAAAGACACCGTGCTGGAATATGTTGAGGTGCTTTCATCCATCAACGGCGACAATGCTGCCGAAGTGTTAGGAGCGTTGTAATGTCCGACTTTAAAAGCCTGATAAAGGGCACGCCATTACTACCGATTCTGCAGCCACAAAGTGTAGAGCAGGCCGTTAATATTGCCGGCGCCGTGCATGCCAGTGGTTTACGCAGTATTGAAGTTGTGCGTCGTACACCAGTAGCAGCGGCCGCCGTGACCGCCATTCGCGAAGCATTTCCGGAGCTGTTGGTGGGTATGGGCACAGTGTTAAATCAGGAGCATGTGCAGGAAGCGGTAGATGCCGGGAGTCAATTTATAATTACCCCGACTATCAGTGAAAAACTGCTGTCGGCGCTGAGCGATATTAATATTCCCTATCTGCCTGGTACTGCGTCTCCCTCAGACATTTTACTGGCCGTTGAGGCCGGCTTGTCGGAAGTGAAATTCTTTCCGGCCAGTTTAAGCGGTGGTGCCGCTATGCTGAAAAATTTCAGCGCTATTTTTCCGGAAGTATCACTGTGCCCAACCGGTGGTATTTCCAATTCTAATTTGCATGAATACAGCAGTCTGCCCAACGTGTTCGCCGTGGGCGGCTCCTGGATGATTCCAAAGAGCTGTGTAGCAAGCGGCGACTGGCAGGGCGTAACCGCTGCCTGTGCGCTGGCGCAACAACAATTTACTAAGGATGCCGCGTGAAAAGAGTCGTCATTTTTGGGGAATGTATGGTGGAACTGGTGTCAACCAGCGCCACCGAACTAAAAAAGAGTTTTGCGGGTGACACCTACAACACCGCAGTGTACTTAAAACGCAATGCGCCGGGCCTGTCGGTAAGTTATCTGACTGCTATTGGCGAAGACTTTTTAAGTAATGAGCTGCTGTTTGCCATGGGTGATGAGCAAATAAATACCGACCATGTTTATCGCTGTAGCAAGCGTAACCTGGGGTTGTATATGGTACGAACCGACAAGTACGGTGAGCGTACCTTTGCCTACTGGCGGGATGGCTCGGCAGCCACACAAACCCTCAATGTGATGTCTCAGGCCCCGGATAATATTGAGATGTTTTATTTCTCGGGTATTTCGGTGGCTATTTTAGATATTGAGCAGCGCGAGAAGCTGTTTGACCTGATCAATACCTTACGCAGCAGCGGATGCCGAATTGTTTTTGATCCTAACTACCGTCCACGCCTGTGGCGTGATCAGCAGGAAGCTCAGGAATGGATGGATAAAAGTTATCAGGTTGCTGACATCGCGTTCCCTGGTGGTGATGATCACCTGGCGTTATACGGCCATACCAATGCTGATGATGTGCTCGCCCACCTGGCCCCGTTTGGCATTGGCGAGGTGGTAATGAAAAACGGCGCGGTAGGCGTGCATATTGTCAATCACGAAGGCCAGTTTATCGTTCCGGTGCAAACGGTAACTAACGTGGTGGATACCACCGCCGCTGGCGATGCATTTAACGGCGGCTACCTGGCAGCGCGTTTGTCTGGTAAAAACGTGACTGAGTCAGCCAGCTTTGGTGCCATGGTGGCCGGTACGGTTATTCAGCATCCCGGCGCCATTATTCCGGCTGACACCTTAAGAAAGGCCGTAACCCCCCTTTAATGAATAAATCAGCAGGGTAACTTTGCAGCCCTGCTGGCTTACCGCCCATCCCCGCTATTTACCATTTATCCGTCGTTATTACCGTTAGTCATTTAATCCACCAGACTTGATTTAATCAGGCATTCTGTGTCCGATACCAATTCATATGGAGGATTACCCACTCAGCATGACTGGCAGGCTTTCTGGTTAGGCTTGATTGCGCAGGGTTTACTGCAAAACCAAACAAGTGTAACAACGCCATAGAGCCTGCCAGTCCTGCCCAAAGGGAGTGGCCAAAACGACTTATATCTGTGTTGCGCCCTCTGGACATAGAATGGCTATGCCACAGAGAACGCGTCGTGATTTAAGCCGTTTTGTCTCACTCTGAGAGGGGAATCCTCCATACGGATTGGTATGTTAAACTCAACCGTTAAGGAGACATTTTATGCTTAGATGGATTACAGGTTTGGTTGCCGGATTACTCCTGGCAAATAGCAGTGCGGCCATGGATACCGCTGGTGATTGGTATGGCGAACTCAATATTCAGCCTGGCGTATCATTGCCTGTGGTACTGCATATTGCGGGCACTGAGCCCGACTGGCAGATTAGTCTGGATAGTCCGAGCCAGGGGGCTTTTGGCATTCCGGGCAGAGCCGAAAGTATTTCCGAGACTCAGATAAAGGTGAAGTTTGCTGCCATCGGCGCTTCTTATGAGGCGGCGCTGGAAGACGGCAAGCTGGCAGGGACATTCACTCAAAGCGGCAAATCTTTTGCGCTGACCCTGGCCCGCCAGAGCGAGGAAGGAAAAGAGCAAGCCAAACAAGCCGCGGCACGACCTCAGCACCCTGAAGCGCCTTTTCCCTATACCGTTGAAGAAGTCAGTTACCCCCATACTTCCGGGGCTTTTGAGTTTGCCGCAACGCTTACTCTGCCTGACGGCAAAGGCCCTTTTCCGGCAGCCATACTGGTGTCTGGCTCGGGCTCTCAGGATCGTGATGAAACCCTGATGGGTCATAAGCCTTTTCTGGTGATTGCCGATCACCTGACTAAAGCCGGCGTTGCCGTGTTACGGTTTGACGATCGCGGTACAGCAAAAAGCGGTGGTACCTTTGCCGGGTCAACCATAGAGGATTTCAGCACCGACGTGGCATCTGCTTTCGAGTACTTAAACACCCGGGATGAAATCGACCAGCAAAAAATTGGCCTGATTGGACACAGTGAGGGCGGTGTCACGGCACCATTGTTTGCTGCTCGTCAGCCAGAGGTTGCATTTGTTGTGCTGCTCGCAGGATTAGGTGTGGATGGCACAACCTTATGGGCCGAACAGCAACGGGATATGGTGATTGCCTACGGATTGCCCAATGGCGAGGCTATTTATCAGGCGATGCGCGTTTTTGCTGAGCAGGTGATTGCCGGAGAAAGCCCTCAGGCTATAGAGCAGGATTTACTGAGCAAAGGTTATGACAAAGCCACCGCCCAACAGTATCTTAAAGTGGTGGCCAACGAGTGGGGGCGAAGCTTTTTAACCTATCAGCCTGAAGAGGTACTGCCAAAGCTGACTATGCCGGTACTCGCATTAAATGGCGAAAAGGATTTGCAGGTGGCTGCAGCCACGAATATCGGAGGTATGGAGGTCATTTTTGCAAGCTCTGAAAACGAGGATGTGACACTGAAGATACTGCCAGGTCTCAATCACCTTTTTCAGCAGGCTGAATCCGGCCTACCGGACGAATATGGCAGAATTAATCAGACGTTTGCGCCGCAGGCGCTATTGATTATCAGTGACTGGATCAGCAGCCGGGTGGAGGAATAGTGTGAAACAATACTGGCTGCTCCAGGTTACCGGTTGGGGATTATTCTTCGCCATCGACTCAATGTTAAAAGTGACCGCAGGCATAGTCAGCTATCCGTTATTTATCGCTGTCTTTATCCTCTATGGCTTTGCTATGGCGGCTTCACATTGTTTGCGTATCTGGTATCGCCGCTGGCAGCGTTTACCCTTGTTAAAAGTCGTTGCCGGTGTCGTGTCAGCATCCCTGCTTTGTGCCGCCGGGGCAACGAGTCTGATGCTCGGCACCCTGGTGGTCATTAAAAACCCAATTATCCAGCAGACCAGTGGCTCGTTGCATTTGCTGTTTATTCACAATCTGCTGGTGGTCTGGCCCGTTCTGCTTATTTGGAGTGGCCTGTACTTTTTTATTACCCGGCAACGCAAAGTAGATGAACTTGAAACGTCTCAGGAAGACCTCCAGCAAAACCTGCAACAGGCGCAGTTAAACGCCTTGCTGAGTCAGTTAAATCCGCACTTTATGTTCAACTGCATTAATAATATTCGTGCACTGATTTTAGAAGACGCGGCAAAGGCCAGAGACATGCTGGCCAATCTGGCTGATATGTTAAGGTATAATCTGCAAAGTGATGCCGGAGAAACCTCATCGCTGTCTGCCGAACTGGCTATTGTTGAGACTTACGTGAGCCTGATGAAGATGCAGTATGAATCGCGTCTGGCCTACCAGGTGACGGTGGACGATACAGTTAGCCAGCATTGCCCGGTGCCGCGATTAATGCTGCAATTGCTGGTGGAGAATGCCATTAAGCATGGTATCGCCAAGCAGATAGAGGGCGGCCTGGTAACCGTGACTATCCGCCGTAATGAACAAAACCTGCTGATTGAGGTGACCAATCCTGGCATGCTGGATACCCGGCAGGGCGGGATCGGCGTTGATAATATCCGGCAACGACTGGCATTGCTGTATGCTGAGCATCATGACCTTAACCTGAGTCAACAGGAAGACAAAGTGGTGGCAAGGGTACTAATACCCTATAAGGACGAAGCATGCGGGTAGTCATTGTAGAAGATAGCCGACTGGCGAGACTGGAATTATGTGAACAGCTTTCTCAATTGCCCGATGTTACGTTAGTGGGGCAGGCGGATACCGTGGAAAGTGCCAGAGGCATGATTAATGAGTTGCAGCCCGACCTTATTCTGCTGGATATCGACCTGCCTGGCGGCAACGGTTTCGATTTGCTGGAGCAACTTGAGGTGCTGCCACTGGTAGTGTTTACCACCGCCTATGATGAGTTTGCCGTGCGTTCCTTTGAAGTGGATGCACTGGATTATTTGCTAAAACCCATTACCCTGCCGCGCTTAACCAAAGCGCTGACTAAAGCACAGGGGCAGCTTCGTGCTGAACCCACTGGGCAGACCGATGCAACGCTTCATGCCAACAGTCAGTTGTTTGTCAAAGAGGGGGAACAATGCTGGCTGATAAAACTGCATCAGGTGCAGTTGTTTGAGTCGGTGGGTAACTATACCAGGGTCTATTTTGATCAGCATAAGCCGATGTTGAATAAAGCCATTTCTCATATCGAGGCGCGCTTGCCTGAGGCCGAGTTTTTCCGCATTAACCGGTCTGAAATTATCAATCTGGCGTTTATTGACGAGATTGAGGTACCGCTCAACGGACAATGGCAGGTACGCATGCAAAACGGCCGTATTCTGGTGCCTTCCCGCCGCCAGGCACAGGCATTTAAGCAGCGGTTATCACTGTAAGCTGATTTAAACGATGTTATCCTCAGGCTATCAATACGCAGGAATAATAAAAATATGAAGCCGATAGTGTATGTTTCAGGTACCTTTGACCTGTTTCACAGTAACCACGTGAAAATGATTGAATATGGCGCAGGTTTTGGTGGCACCCTGATTGTAGGGGTGAGTACGGATGAGTTGGTTTGTACCTATAAAAACCCCCCGGCCGTGCCTTATGAAGAGCGGGCAACCATTATTTCTGCCCTGAAATATCCGAACATGGTGATCCCACAACGCTCACTGGATCACACCGACCGTGTGAAAGACCTCAATATCGATGTGTTTGTGGTCGGCGATGACTGGCGCGGTAAGTATGATTATCTGCGCGATTTGGGCGTGGAAGTGTATTACTTCCCTTATGGTGAAGGGGTCAGTACGTCCAAGCTGAAAGAGCAAATTACTGAGCAGTACACCAAACTGAAAAGTACCGCAGACAAACACGAAAATCCGGAGATTAAAAAGCCATGAAGCGTATTTTAATCACTGGCGGTAGCGGCGATTGGGCGCAAAGCTTTAAGCAGCAATACGGCGAACAGTTCCACATTGATACCCCGGGGCGCAGCGCGTTGGATGTTACCAGTGAAATATCGGTAAAAGCGTATTTTGCCAGTCAGTCTGCGCCTTACGATATAGTGATCAATAACGCCGGTTCAATCCACCCTAAGCGTATTCTGGAGTCGGACAGTGCTCTGTGGGTAAACGATATCCAGGTGAATCTGGTAGGTACTTATTATGTATGTAAGTATGCACTTACTGCTTCTGAATCCACTCAATTAATTCAAATTTCATCAACGGCCGGGTTTAATGCTTACAAGGACTGGTCGTCTTATTGTGCGTCAAAAGCCGGCGTGATCACCTTATCGAAAAGCCTGGCGGCGGATGGTTATAACTCGGTGTGCTTATGCCCGGGCGCCATCGATACCAAGTTCCGCGATTACTTTGACCTACCTAACAATAATATGATGACCTGTGAGCAACTTACGGATTACGTTATGCAGGTTATAAACGGTGAATTTGCGCCGGGAGATGTGTTGTTTATCCGGGCTAATGAGTTTGAGTTGAATCCGTGAATAATACCCATTCCCTGTGCGGGTTGGTATAACAGGCCAGCGCTGAATAACCGCCGGCCTTTACAAGTGGCCATAACCAATGCGCTTACAGTGAGTCGCGGTAAACGTACTTCGCTAGCGGATGATTACGGGCACGCAGGTCACGAATGAAAAACTGCGCTATTTTAGAGGCACCCACTACATTTAAGTGGGTGTTGTCGGTTTTACCATCCGGATAGCGGGTGTATAAATCCGGTGGTACCTGAATAAAATACTGGCGGCTTTCGGGTTCACCGATGGATGTTAAGAATCCACAGGTTTGTTCGTTCAGGTCAAAGAACTCAACCCCTTCAGCTTCGGCAACTTGTCTGGCAGCATTAGCGTAATCGATGAGTTTACGTTGCAGCTTACCTTGTTCATCAAAATGGCGACGGCAAATAGAGCTGGCAATCATGGGAATGGCTTTTTGCTCACGCACTTCTTTGATGTACTGACGCAAAAACGCCGGATAGTCTTCATCTACCGAGGCGTAGCGCGCCGGATCGTCTTTTTTCTGGTCGTTATGACCGAACTGAATTAAAACATAATCGCCTTCTTTGAGCTCGGATAACACCAGTGCCCAGCGTCCTTCATTGATGAAGCGGCGAGTACTGCGGCCATTGGCAGCATGGTTTACGATTTCCAGTTCTTCGTTCATGTACTGAGGCAGTAACTGGCCCCAGCCACGTTCAGGGTAAGCCAGGTTGGGTTTGTCAGACATAGTTGAGTCGCCCACCAGATGCAGCGCCACCCGGGTAGGATCCCAGGCCAGAGAATGAGAGCAAAAAGCCGACAGTATCAGCGCAAAGACAACGCGTTTCATCTTTTCTCCTTAAAAATAAAAAAAGGCCATTTGTAACAAATGGCCTGGGGACCGGGCGCGGGAGCAGGTGTTATATTGGTTCGTAACCCCTGTTTCCCGGCCCGGTCCAACAGCGGATCAAATGATCCTTGGGCACACTATCAAAACATTACATTCTGTAGCTGGCACCGATGAAGAACTGACGCCCGGTTTGGGTGACATTCCACAAGCGGCCGCCAATATTTGGCGAGACCAGCGCAACAATCGGCTCATCGGTCAGGTTAATCCCTTCAATAGAAATTTTCAGGCTTTCTGACACATTGTAGCTCGCCGAGAAATCAACATGGGTGGTGGCATCCACATAGCGCTCTTTGTTCGGATCACTCTGGAATGACGTGGTAAACTCGCTGCGTTTCGCCATCGAAATACGCGCACTGAACAAGTCATTTTCCCAGTAAACCGTAAAGTTAGACGATTTGTCTGACTGACCGGTGAGATTCACGTCGGCATCAACAAAAGTCATGTTTGCCAGCACACCAAAGTTTTTCACCCATTCAGGTCCAGGCAGGAAGTCCAGTTTTTGTTGGTACTGCACTTCGTAACCGTCGAGCTTGCCACCGCCGCCATTAACCGGCCGACGCACTTCAAAGTCGGCATTATTCACGATATCCGCCTGACCACCCAGTACGCTGTCTGGTAAGCCAATTTGCTGCCAGTTAAGCGTACTGGTTTCATTGGTCGGGAACGACTCAATGTCCTTAATGAAGTAGGCGAAAGACAGTAACGCGCCTTCATCAAAGTAGTACTCGGCAGACAGGTCGTAGTTGGTAGCGCGGAACGGTTCGATGAACGGGTTACCATAGCTAACACCCAGGTTGAACGGGTCTACACTGCCGCCCGGCGACAATGTGCTCAGGCCAGGGCGAGACATCACATCGGCATAAGAGGCACGTAATACCACGTCTTCGGTGAGATCGAGTGCCAGGTTAACCGAGGGCAGCGTATCGCTGTAATCGTTTTTAACCGTGGTTGGGTCACCGTTTACCAGGCCAGTCGATTCAACATCGGTTGTCGCATAGCGCACACCGGCGTTACCACGCAGGTCCATATCGCCAACCGGGAAGAAGAAGTCAGCCTGAATAAAGTAACTCATGTTTTCTTCGCCAACCGCGTAGGTATCACCACCTCGAGGGGCATAGCTCCAGCCACCACTGGCAAGGAATTGCGGCAGCTGCGCGTTATCGGCCATAAAGAATGACTGACCGCCGGCACTTACCACATTACCATCGGCAGCGGTTACCACGTTGCTGATGCCAAAGGCGACGTTATCCACGGTACCATCGGCGGCATCTGCATTGGCAAAAGTGCCGTCTGCCCGAGAACCGGCAATTTCGTACATGTAATCTTTGTAGGTAACACCACCTTTCAGCGTTACTGAATCATTCAGGATATAAGCAAAATCAAGGCGTGCGTTGTCGTAGCTGGATTCTGCATCATATAAACGGTCGCGGTACTCTGACAATTCCCAGTTAGCGGGGTTAGCGGTATCAAAACTGTAGCCAATGGTCGGACTCATGGGGCTGCTGTAATCAAAGGTTACCGCAGAGCTGCTTTCGGCATAATCGAGCATGCGGCGCGAGTCATTTTCACTGAAGTGCTCATATATAATGGTGGTTTCACGATTATCCAGTACCGACTCAGAAGTCCCTGCTAACAGATGCAGTTTTAGATCGTCGTTAATATGATGCTCAACATCCACACTGAACTGGGTAAATTCAGACTCCCAGTTGGATTCAAAGTTTTCCGAGCGGATATCCACATCGTGAGCGGTAGCCGCCACAATGCTGTCGTTACCGTCAATGGTGTAGTCGGTCAGGTAAGTCTGACCAACACCTAAAGAGTTTGTCCGCGCCAAAGAGATGGCCTGCATAAATGGTTCAAGACGCTGAGCTTCAACTTTTGCGTATAAGGCATCTACTGTAACAGTAGTATCCTCGGTAGGCGCAAACTGCAGTGAGGCGGTCAGACCGGTGCGGTCCAGGTCGTGACTTTTATCGGCAAAACGCGGAAACCGCGGGTGCCAGTAACTGCTCAGGTCTTCACTTTGAGTGCCCAGGCAGGACTCGTCCGTACAGAAATTGTCATCTTCCCAGCGGCCGGTGTCAGCGCCAATATTGCTGACTAACTGCGAAGAAAACGACGCAGAGACCAAAAAGCCAAACGTGCGATCTTCATTCGTGTAGCTGGTCAGAGCCGACAGTCGGGGATCGGTTTCTTCAGACTGGTCGTTATAAGTGCCCTGTACGTTAATGGCAGTCACATTGTTTTTAAAATCAAATGGACGGCCGGTGGTCAAATCGACAGTGGCGCCCAGAGTACCCTCTTCTATTTCAGCAGAAGAGGTTTTATGTACGGTTAACTGACTGAATAACTCAGAAGCAAAAACGTTAAAATCGAATGCCCGGCTTTTACGCACGCCGCCAGGACCGGCTGACAGTGACTGCGCCTGCATGCCATTAAGCTGCACACGGGTAAAGCTTGAGTTCAGACCACGAACGGTTATTTCACGCCCCTGACCGGCATCACGGCTGATAGCGATGCCCGGGATACGTTGTAACGATTCGGCCAGGTTCTGATCAGGGAAGTCGGCAATATCTTCAGCGAGAATAGTGTCGACCGCGCCGGCTGATGCGCGTTTGGTGATCAGGGCTTTTTGCAGGCTGTCTGCAAAGCTCGAGGCGCGAACCTCAATAATTTCAACATCATTGTCTTGCGCTTCCTGGGCCTGCACCAGGGCAGGCGTTAGTAAAGCACAGGCTACCGCCAGACTTAATGGGGCTTTGTTAAAACTCTTGGCAAATTTCATTCGTGGCTTCCTCACGTTTTTTATTAACCTGTTCCGCAGTGCATTCTTTCCGTCAGTGTCTGCTGAACATGTTGTGTGCATGGGTACGTATTCTGTTAAACCTGTTGTTATTATGTGTATTGGTTAACAAGCGCTTAACAATATAGATATAAATGCTACCGGTGGCAACTGCCGTTCACAAAATTTTCGATAATTCGTTGCTTTTGTCATTTATGTTCCATATTAGAAACATTGAGTGGTTAGTTTACCTGGCCTGTAGGCTAGTGTTTTTATACTAAAGATTAACTACTTAGGTGATTTTTTGCGGCTTTTTATAGCACTATTTTCTGCATTTGTTATTGTGTTTACATGTTGACAACATTAGTGAAATTACTAAAATGCTACCGGTAGCATAATTTATTTACATTTTTTCAACAGGGGTCGAAAATGATAGGAAAGGTGATTAGGACAATGCTGGTAACACTGCTGTTGGTAACAGCCACCGTATCAGCGCAAACTGACACGCTGGATAACACCAAGCCTTGGTATCAACGCATGGTGGAATCAGAAATGGTTCGTTTCCCACAAGCCTGGATGATGGACTGGGATAAAGAGCCCACCTGGGACTATGTGCACGGGTTAAACCTGTTGGGGTTTGCCCGGGTCTATGAAAAAACCGGCGACAAGCGGTATTTCGATTACCTTAAAGGTTACTACGACCAGCTCATCGATGAGCAGGGAAATATCGCTACCTATAAAGCAGAAAAGTTTAATATCGATATGCTCAATGCCGGTAAGGTTCTGTTTTTCTTATATGACCAAACCGGTGATGAGAAATATATGCTCGCGGCAGACAAACTGCGCGCTCAGCTGAATGAACATCCGCGTACCAGCGAAGGCGGGTTTTGGCATAAAAAACGTTATCCCAGTCAGATGTGGCTCGATGGCCTGTACATGGGCGCCCCATTTTATGCTGAGTACATTATGCGCGCCAGAAATCCAGAGCAGCTCGACGACGTATTTTTACAGTTCGAGTTAATTGAAAAACACCTGTATGACCCGGAAACTGGTTTGCCCCGCCATGGTTGGGATGAGTCACGGGATCAAAAATGGTCCGACAAAAACACGGGTTTATCACCTCATCACTGGTCACGAGCGCTTGGCTGGTATGCCATGGCAATGGTAGATGTAATGGACGTCGTGCCGGCTCAAAATTCAAAAAGAGCCTGGATGGCGGCCCGCTTTGAGAAATTTATGTCGCAGGTAGTGAAATATCAGGATGCCACCGGCACCTGGTATCAGGTTACCGATTTGGGAGATCGCGAAGGCAACTACCTGGAAGCTTCCGGTACGGCGATGCTGACGTATGCCATGGCACGTGGCGTTAACCTGGGAGTATTACCTGAGACTTACCGCGCTCACGCTGAACGAGGCTTTGCCGGGCTGGTGGATCAAATGATTTCTGTAGATCCGGCAACCAATGTGATTAGCCTTAATCAGGTATGTGCGGTAGCCGGACTAGGTGGTAACCCCTATCGCGACGGCAGTTTCGAGTATTACATGAGCGAGCCTATTCGCCCGAATGATGCCAAAGGCGTGGGTCCTTTCATTCTGGCAGCGCTGGAACTGGGTAGATAACCAATGCGCACTATTGCCCGGCTCTGTGCACTTACGCTGCCCCTGTGTATTCTTGCAGGGTGCAGCGGGCAGCAAAATGCTACGTCGCTGCAAAGCGACGATAACCGGTTGCACATCAGCGACCTGGGCAATGGTTTTTATAAAAACCCTATACTGCATATTGATTATTCCGATCCGGATGTGGTGGCAGTAGACGGTAACTATTATATGACGGCGTCGAGTTTTAATGCTTCGCCGGGGTTACCGGTGCTGCATTCAACGGATTTAGTTAACTGGACACTGATCAACTATGCCCTGCCTCAACAAGTACCCGAAGCCCATTACGATAAGCCTCAGCACGGCAATGGCGTATGGGCCCCCAACTTTCGCCATCATAACGGCAAGTACTGGATTTTTTATCCCGATCCGGATTTTGGTATTTATGTTGTGACGGCCGAGGATCCGGCCGGCACCTGGAGTGAACCACGGCTTATTCTGCCGGGCAAAGGCATAATCGACCCAACGCCGCTGTGGGACGCAAACGGTAAGGCTTATTTGTTACACGCCTGGGCGAAAAGCCGGGCCGGATTCAACAACCTACTGAGCCTGCATGAAATGGCGCCTGACACGTCCTGGGTAAACCCGGAGTACACAACCATTGTGGATGGCCATCAGCTACCGGGATACCGAACCCTTGAGGGGCCAAAGTTTTATCAGCGCAATGGCTATTACTACATTTTCGCACCGGCAGGCGGCGTGGAAACAGGCTGGCAAACAGTATTTCGGGCGCGGAATATTTTCGGCCCTTATGAACATAAAACGGTGATGGCCCAGGGCAATACGTTAATAAACGGCCCGCATCAGGGAAGTTGGGTGAACACCCGTAGCGGCGAAGACTGGTTTATTCACTTTCAATCCCGCAAGGCTTATGGTCGTATCGTTCATTTACAGCCGGTAACCTGGGTGAATAACTGGCCGGTGATTGGTAAGGACAGCGATGGCGATGGTATCGGTGAGCCGGTTTATACCTATCGTAAACCGGTTAGCACAGCGCCTGGCCGCATCATGCAGCAGCCAACCAACGATGAATTTACCGATAAAAAGGTGGGTCTTCAGTGGCAGTGGAATGGCAACTTCAAACCACACTGGCTGAAAGTTAATGAAGGCCAGCTTATTCTGAAGGCCATGCCGAAAGTACCGGACACCGGAAATAACTTATGGATGACACCTAATCTGATGCTGCAAAAACTGCCGGCACAGACATTTCAGGTTCGCAGCAAACTGATGGTACCCACAGCAAAAGCGGATATTGAAACCGGCTTACTGCTGTTTGGCGAAGATTACGCCTGGATTGGCATCAAAACCATTAATAACGCACCGCATCTGGTCTACGTGCAATGCCGTGGTGCCCGTAAAGGGTGTAACGAGAGCGTTCACGACTACGGTGAAGTAGAGCATGAGAGTATAGAGCTCAGGTACATTCTGGCCTCTGATGCTACGGCGGTATTTGCTTATCGTTACCACGACGGCGATGTCTATACCGTTGTTGGCGAACAATTTAAGGCCCGTCGGGGACGATGGGTGGGGGCGAAAACCGGGGTCTTTGCCGTGGGTGAGCCCGGCACCGAAGCGCGTTATAACTATGTCCGCTTTCTCCCTATGCTCAGAGAGGTTTGGTAGTGAAGTATCAGCGGCTTATTGCAATGGTATTGAGTCTGCTTTTGTCAGGCTCACTGGTAGGTAAGGATATCATCGTCGATGACAGTTATTCTCCGGGGGAGCGCTACGCCCGTTACAAGCCTGAACATCCTGAACTTGAATGGCCCCTGCAGACCTTCAGGGCAGGTCAGAGCATTGCCTTTGAAAGACCTTATAAGCGCCTGGCCAGACGCGACCTTCATGCGGATGTCTTTTATCCGTCGGTAGAAAATCAAAACGGTCAGGCAATCGTGTTGGTGCACGGCGGCGGCTGGCGCTCCGGGAATAAATCACACTTTTATCCTCTGGCGCATTTGCTGGCCCAGCGTGGCTATGTGGTGATGACGCCGGAATACCGACTGTCCGTTGAAGCGCCCTATCCGGCGGGTATGATAGATATTAATGATGCTATCAGCTGGTTACGGGAACGGGCTGAAGACTTCTCGATTAACCCGGACAAAATTGCCATTGGTGGTGGCTCTTCCGGTGGTCAGATGGCTGCTCTGGCCGGGCATGCAGCGCAAAGCGGAAAATATCATTCACAGCCGGCACAAAATACTACGGTTAACGCCGTGATAGACCTGGACGGCGTGCTCGACTTCACCACGGAGCTGGCCCTGCAGTTTGAAAATAAAAAGCAGCATAACTCGGCTGCGGCGTTATGGTTGGGCGGCACCTATGAGGAGCTGCCACAGATTTGGGCAGAGGCTTCGGCAACGCACTCTCTGCATCGGCAGTCACCCCCAACGCTTATCATCAGCAGCGGCCAGCCAAGGTTTACTGCTGGCCATGCCGAAATAACCGCCTACCTGAAAAAGCATCATATTATTCATCAGTACATTGAGCTGGATAAAACCATTCATACCTTTTGGTTATTTGAACCTTATTTAAGTAAAACCGCGCAATGGATTGATACCTTTTTACAGCGAGTTCAAAAACAAGGAGAACAGCAGTGACATTGTCTTTAACCCGCAGAAATCTGTTAAAACTGGTTGGTCAGGGCTCAGCTGCCGCTGGCATGGTAAGTTTAAGTGGTTGTACAGGCGCTGTGCAGTCTGACGGAGCCTTTGCCTGGAGCGATCAGGCTAAGGCCATCCGCTCCCGGATAGTGCCCCCCAGCTTTCCCGACACCACGCTGAGCATTGCCGAATTTGGTGCCAAGCTAGGTAAAGGGCACAATGTCGGCCCGCAAATTAAACAGGCCATTGAGCAGGTTGCTGCTGCCGGCGGCGGTAAGGTAGTGGTGCCACCGGGTGAGTTTTACACCGGGCCTGTCCACCTGTTGTCGAATATCAATTTGCATATTGAAGAAGGTGCCACACTGCACTTTATTCCCGATCCTGAACTGTATAAGCCTTATGTGTTTACCCGCTGGGAAGGCACAGAGCTGATGGGCTATTCGCCGCTGATTTATGCGTTTGAACAAACTAATGTGGCCGTTACCGGCAAAGGTACCCTGGAAGGTGGCGGCAGTCCGCAGCACTGGTGGCCCTGGAAAGGTAAGTGGAAAGCAGCGAAGTGGGGCGACGATCCGGTGGAAAACCAGAAATTCACTCGCGATGTGCTGCGCCAGATGGGCGAAGACAATGTGCCGGTAAGCGAACGGGTATTCGAGGAAAATTACCTGCGCCCACCGTTTATCCAGCCGTATCGTTGTAAAAATGTGCTGATTGAAGGCGTTACCATTAAAAACTCGCCCTTCTGGCTGGTTAATCCGGTGCTATGTGAAAATGTGACGGTGCGGGCAGTGCATTGCGACAGTCACGGTCCTAACTCCGATGGTTGCGACCCGGAAAGTTGTAAAGATGTGCTGATTGAAGATTGCCTGTTTAACACCGGCGATGACTGCATTGCGATCAAATCCGGTCGTAACGGCGATGGCCGGCGGGTGGCAACGCCTTGTGAAAACATCCTGATCAATGAGTGCAAAATGGCGGCCGGTCATGGTGGTGTGGTGATTGGCAGTGAAATTTCTGGTGGGGTGCGCAACTTGTATGCCCAGCATTGCGAAATGAGCAGTCCGGACCTTGACCGTGGCATCCGCATAAAAACTAACTCTATTCGCGGTGGTCACCTGCAAAACCTGAATTACCGCTATCTGCGCATAGGTAAGGTGAAGGATGCCATTGTGATTAACTTCTATTACGAGGAAGGGGATGTGGGTCAGTTTATGCCTAAACTGGAAGCCATAACCATTGATAACCTACACGTAGTGGAAGCCAAACGGGCGTTTATGATGCGTGGTTATCCACATACGCCGATTACCGGAGTGACGTTAAAAAACATTACCTTCGAATCAGTCGATAAGCCGTCGGTGATTGAAAACGTTGCAGACGTTACTCAGCAAAATATAACGGTGAATGGCAAGCCCTATGCGATTTGATTTATGCAAAGGCGTGATCATAGCGCTGGCTATCCTGCTGAGCTGCGGGTGCGCTGGTACTGACACTCAGCAGCAGACTGACTTCGCGGTGAACGCACGGGTTAGCAACACGAGTCCGGGGAATATGGTTGCCGATGGACCTGAAATAGTAACCTACTCCACTATTCAGGCGGCGGTAGATGCCGCGCCGAAGGGCGTAGCTGGCTGGACAATTTTTATTGCGCCCGGTACCTATCATGAACGGGTAGTGATTGGGCAGGCGGGTATTCGCCTGATTGGCAGTGGTCAGGCTAATACCCGGATCACTTTCAACCGCTATGCAGGGCAGTCGGTTGAGCCGGGCAGTGAAGAAACCTGGGGAACATTTCGCACCGCTGTGGTGGAGGTGGTGGCAACGGATGTGAGTCTGTTCGATTTGACCATTGAAAATACTTACGATTACCCGGCGGATGACAGATTGCCCAAGGGCCATCCGGATAAAGTACGAGGTACCCAGGCCGTCGCGCTTAAGATTGCCGAGAATGCCGATCGAACGGTATTGCAACGTGTTGCGCTGCTCGGGTATCAGGATACTCTGTATGTGCAGGGAGGGAGAACTTACGTTACCGACAGTGAAATTCGCGGCCATGTGGACTTCATTTTTGGCAACGGTAACGCTTTATTTGAATCAGTAGACATTGTCTCTCGCCCCAGGGCGCATCCGATGACCTATACCGGCTACCTGACGGCACCCAGTACACTGCTCGACCAGGATTACGGGTTTACCTTTATTAACTGCCGTTTGTTGCGTGAGCTGGATGTGCCGGATAACTCGGTTCCGTTAGGGCGCCCCTGGCATCCCACTACCACCTTTGCCGATGGCCGCTATGCGAATCCTTTCGCGGTAGGCAAGTCGACGTTTATCGAGACTTTTATGGACGCTCATATTGCGGATGTTGGCTGGGGTTCGATGGGCGGTACGGCAAAAGACGGCAGTCGCAAACGGTTTGATCCCATTGCTGATGCCCGGTTTAGCGAGTCCGGAAGCTATGGACCCGGTGCGGTTATCAGTGATGCCCGCCCGCAGATCAGCCTCAGCAAGCTGGCGGACTATGAAAAGCACCTCATTCTGGGCAACTGGCAACCATCATTGTTGCCGTTGAGTCGTTACCAGGCGCTTATTGACTAGCGATTGCCAGCCAGGCAATCGCCCTTCCCCTTCTTAATCTGTAATATCTGAAAAAAATTTCACTTTTTTTTTAACATAGCCCTTGAGTTTATCCGGGTACTCCCCCATTTATCCACGCAGACAAGATTTTACGGCCCTTACAGGCCAATTAGGTAAAGGCTGCATGAACAATCATGCATCCCAACAACACTTAAATTGAATAGTTGAATTATTCAGGAGATTTGAAAATGGCAATTCGTCCTTTACACGATCGCGTTATCGTCAAGCGCGCAGAGCAAGAAAGCAAATCTGCTGGCGGTATCGTATTGACCGGTTCTGCGGCAGAAAAATCGACTCGCGGTGAAGTTATCGCTGTGGGCAACGGTCGCATTCTGGAGAATGGCGAAGTGAAAGCATTAGACGTAAAAGTCGGTGACACCGTTATTTTCAACGACGGTTACGGCGTAAAAACCGAGAAGCTGGACGATCAGGAAGTACTGATCATGAGCGAAAGCGACATTCTGGCAATCGTAGAATAAGAACCGTTTTAACCGAATTAAGAGGAATTAATCATGGCAGCTAAAGAAGTACGTTTTGGTGATGACGCCCGCACAAAAATGCTGAAAGGCGTTAACGTTCTGGCCAACGCAGTAAAAGTAACCTTAGGTCCTAAAGGTCGTAACGTTGTTTTAGACAAGTCGTTCGGCGCGCCTACCATCACTAAAGATGGTGTATCTGTAGCCAAAGAAATCGAGCTGGAAGACAAGTTCGAGAACATGGGCGCACAGATGGTTAAAGAAGTGGCGTCTAAAGCAAACGACGAAGCGGGTGACGGTACTACTACTGCTACCGTACTGGCTCAGTCTATTGTTACTGAAGGCTTAAAATCAGTTGCAGCGGGTATGAACCCGATGGACCTGAAGCGCGGTATCGACAAAGCGGTACTGGCAGCAGTTGAAGAACTGAAAGCGCTGTCTACTGACTGTGCAGACAGCAAAGCCATTGCTCAGGTAGGTACTATCTCTGCAAACTCTGATTCAGAAGTTGGCGACATCATTGCACAAGCAATGGAAAAAGTGGGTAAAGAAGGTGTTATCACCGTTGAAGAAGGTCAGGCTCTGCAAAACGAGCTGGACGTGGTTGAAGGTATGCAATTCGACCGTGGTTACCTGTCTCCATACTTCATCAACAATCAGGAAAGCGGTGCCGTTGAACTGGACAGCCCTTACATCCTGTTAGTAGATAAGAAAATCTCTAACATCCGTGAATTACTGCCTACGCTGGAAGCGGTAGCAAAAGGCGGCAAGCCTCTGCTTATCATCGCTGAAGATGTAGAAGGCGAAGCGCTGGCCACTCTGGTTGTTAACAACATGCGCGGTATCGTTAAAGTAGCGGCTGTTAAAGCACCTGGTTTCGGTGACCGTCGTAAAGCGATGCTGCAAGACATCGCTATTCTGACTGGCGGTACGGTTATCTCTGAAGAGATTGGTCTGGAGCTGGAAAAAGTTCAGCTGGAAGACTTAGGTACTGCTAAGCGTGTTGTTATCAACAAAGACAACACTACCGTGGTAGACGGTGCTGGCGAAGAAGCTGCTATTTCTGCACGTTGTGACCAAATCCGTGGTCAGGTAGCAGACTCTACTTCTGACTACGACAAAGAAAAACTGCAAGAGCGTCTGGCTAAACTGTCTGGCGGTGTAGCAGTAATCAAAGTTGGCGCAGCCACTGAAGTAGAAATGAAAGAGAAGAAAGACCGTGTAGAAGATGCGTTGCATGCAACTCGCGCTGCGGTTGAAGAAGGCGTAGTACCTGGTGGTGGTGTTGCTCTGGTTCGTGCGGCCGCTAAACTGGCTGACCTGACTGGCGACAACGAAGACCAGACTCACGGTATCAAGCTGGCTCTGCGCGCGATGGAAGCGCCACTGCGTCAAATCTCTATCAACTCTGGTGCAGAAGCGTCAGTGGTTGTTAACGAGATTAAGAACGGTTCTGGTAACTACGGTTACAATGCGGGCAACGACACTTACGGCGACATGCTGGAAATGGGTATCCTTGACCCAACTAAAGTAACTCGTTCTGCGCTGCAGTTTGCTTCATCAATCGCTTCACTGATGATTACTACTGAAGCTATGATTGCTGAAATGCCTAAAGACGACGCGCCTGCAATGCCTGATATGGGCGGCATGGGCGGAATGGGCGGCATGGGCGGCATGATGTAAGCCATCCATAAGCTAATCGCTTATTAAGAAAGGCACTCTTCGGAGTGCCTTTCTGGTTTTTAGGCCACATACTCAGGCTGTTAACTATTCGCCAATAACATAATCAGCTTTGCCGCCTTCGCCAGAAGTAAAATACCCGGTTTGTCCCTCTAGCGCTTTAGTCGTATCGCACTCAATAATGGTAAAGTGGCTGGATGCAATACCTTGTTGAAATGAGCCAGTGTGACTTATCACCAATCGACATGCCTGATTATCAATTACGCCGTCAATGTATTCAAAACCACTGAAACTAGCATTACCGGCAGCATCATAATGCATGTGATAAAAAACCTCGCTGGTTCCGGTTAGTTCACCGGTATAGTGCTGTCTTACTTTTGCTATATTGAGTTTACTGCCCTGCTCAAAGGTTTTTTCAGAAGTCTCTTGCCAGTCGGTTATCGAAAACATGCCTCGTAATGTCATGTAAACCTCTTTGTTATATATCCTGTTTGATTTTGCAGGTTACCATTACCGGTGCCTCTGGTATTGTAAAAACACGTCAGCCAAGCTTTTGTGAGAGCCATTGATTTGCAGTACAGTCATCATCGCGCATCAGGCGTTATGCACCATAGCGACAGTCAAAAACACTACCGCTTGCGCCGTTATGTGCCTGATACTCGACTGGTGAACCTTGTTGAACAGTACTGGTTAGTAAACTGGCAACTGAAAAACGGTCGGGAGCATATTCAAAGGAATTTGCCTGATCCTAACTTTCACTTAACGTTCGATCGCCAGGGGGTAAGACTTATTGGGCCGGTGAGCAAAGTGTATCAATATCCGATGGTTGCCAGTGGTTTTGTGATTGGCGTTAAATTTAACCCTGGTTCACTCAACGTGTTGTTAGAAAGTCCATCAAGCGATTATGTCGATAAGGAACTCTCTGCCAGCAAATATTTCGGGTCAGACGTGACTGACATTTTTGCAGTGGGTGCTGAGGCCCTGACTGACGAAAGGATTGTATCGACATTAAACAAGTTCTTAGGCCGCTTTGTAGAGCCGGTTACGGCACAACAAACGCAGGTAGCAAGGCTGCTGGAATGCATAAAAAATAGCAGTGAGATTTATACCGTTGCGCAACTGGCGCAGCGCGCTGACATTTCGGTAAGGACGTTACAGCGATTATTTAATCAATATATTGGACTGTCGCCAAAATGGCTGTTGCGTAAACACCGCTTGCGAGAAGCACTTGCAGAGCTTGAAATAAACAAACTGACCATGATTGAGCTGGCCACTCAGCTTGAATATGCTGATCAGTCGCACCTGATCAGAGATTTCAAAGATATGATTGGGATGTCACCAGCGCAGTACCTGACAAGAGAGATAGTCTCTATAAGCAGCGAAAGTCAACAGCGATGAACGTCAATACAGTTGGCATTGACTGAGATACTTGAGGAACCGAGGTCTCCAAACGTCAGATCCTTGATATGGTTTTGAAAAGTGGAAAGCTAACAATCCCGGTAATTACAAGATGAAAAAAATCGGGCCGCTGCGTATCGTTTACCGTAAGTTTGCTACCTAAATTGACTCTGCAGAAAAACCTCTAAACGTTTTTTACAGCGTAGTGTTACCGATAGTCAGTGTCTAATAAAAGGTAATTCAGTAGGTGGTATTGAATTTCCTTTCTAGTCGTCATCATACTTTGATGTTTCGTCGTTTTTAACTGCAACGAAACGGGTTTATTGTTAAAGATGAAGATTAATAATGTTGATTTTTTGTTGACTGACTGGGTAGAGGAATGAAGAAAGTATCGTCGAAATGTTGGCTGGCTGGCTGGCGTTGTTTCATTGTTGAGTGGCTGTGCAATGGCAGAGACCCATACAATTCCAACTGAACGAGTGGGAACAAGCCCTAAGGGATTGGAAACTGTTGATTTAGGTTCTGGTTTTGATAGCAGTCAATGGCGAAACCTTCGTATGCGGGAAGCAACTTTGCAGCCCGGGGGGAGTTTACCCATGCACAGTCATGCCAATCGGCCTGCGGTCGCTTACATGTTGCAAGGTGAATTAACGGTTTACATCGAAGGTAAGCCAGAACCGATAGTTTATCGTGCAGGTGAATACTATCAAATCTATAAAGCTAGTCATGCAATGCGTAATGTGGGCGATGTACCGGTAGTGTTTATTGAAGTTGACCTGACGAATTAGTAAATGTTTCCCGCAAACGTTACTCATTGAGCGTCAGGCTCAACTGGCATAAAACAGCGAAAATCAGTCTCACGGTGTCATGCCGATTTGATAGTTAAAATTAAGCCTCTTGTGAGCTGTACTTGATATAAAAAGGTGCGTATCGACTAATACCAGTCACCTTAAGTGACTGGTATTAGCTTGTTATTGAGCACCTTTACACTTGTACTCCAGTTACTACTCAGACAGCTTAGCTACAGCTGCTTTTAGTTCCGTGATCAATGCATCGTCGGTAACTTTACCTGCATCCATATCAAATTTGTCATAAAAGCCAGGGACGGAAACGGTTGCTTTTACGCTAGCGGCGTAGAAAGGCGCAGAAGCTTCAGCTGCGGCTAACACTGATTTCGCGCCACTTGGGCCCGGAGAGGTAGCCAGATAAACCGCCGGCTTTTGCTTGAACAATTCGCGGTCGATACGCGTTGCCCAGTCAAACAGGTTTTTATATGCCGCCGGATAATGGCCATTATGCTCGGCATACGAGATAACAAATGCATCAGCGTCGGCCAGATCGTTTAAGAAGCCCTGCGCACCTTCAGCCTGGCCAATTTCTTTTTCCAGATCTTCGCTGAACATAGGCACATCATAATCATTGATGTCCAACACTTTAACTTCTGCGCCGTCAACCAGACCGGCAGTATAAGTAGCCAGTGCCTTGTTGATTGAGGTTGAACTGGTACTTGCTCCATAAGCTACAATTTTCATAATTTGCCCCTTGCTAATTTAGTCATTGTAGTAATGATAATGGAGCCCGAAAGGCACATCCATCAGATTAAAACCCCACAGATATTCGATTTTTCAGAATGATGTTTACAAAATAGACAAATGCTTGTCAGTTAAAAGCGAAGGTACAAAATCTGATTTCCGTTATGCGAGGCGGCCGCTTTGTGTGCTAATATGGCGCCGTTTTCCAGGGACAGAGCAGTAGTTTGAATAAGCGTGTTATCTTTCATGTGGGCCCGCCAAAAACCGGTAGTTCGGCGATCCAACAGTTTCTTCATCAGCATCGCCAGCAACTGATGGCGTCGGGAGTGTTATATCCCGCGCACTCTGTGGACGAAAACGGCATTAGCTCGGGTAATGCCAGAGAAATTTGCGCTCCGGATCCAGAGGGCCGTCTGGCGTTGGATCATCAAAAACTATCCAATGTTCTCAACGCCTTTGAGAACAACCCTGAAGCTCACATACTGCTGTTAAGCTCCGAATCGTTTTTCAGAATTATGGATGACATTATTCAGGCTGTGCCCGATGCTGAAATTATCTGCTTTCTGCGAAACCCGGTAGAGTTTCAGCTGTCAATCTACAACCAGTCGGTAAAACGTCATGGCAATCAAAAGCCTTTTGCGCCGGGTAAGCGCCTCAACCTTGGCCAATGGGAGAGCATTTTAAAAACAGCCAACCAACTTGAGGCTCGTCAGCTCCATTGCTTCGCTTATAAAAATCATGGTGAAAAAGGCAATGTCATTACCGACGTCCTTGGCGTGTTAGGTCTGCGGGATGAACTTTCAGTGAGTGATAAGTCGGTGAACGTATCTTACAGTTTCGCCGCGCTCGAACTCAAACGCTGGCTTAACCAGTTTCCGATTAGCGCTTTACAAGCAGAGCTGGATGCTTATTTACAGGCGGCCAGTGCCGGCGCAGGCCGTTATCGTTTGCTGGACGATGAAACTCTGGCAGCTTATAAACAGCAGCTTGCCAATGTCACTGCTAAATTTCAGCAGTTACTGCCACAACAGGACTGGCAACTGGTTAATGAAGCCCTCAATAACGTTGCTGCATTGCCCTGGTATCAGCAGGGTGTGCATGAGTCGGATATTGCCGGATTAGTCTGTCAGTTACGACAGGATAAGCCCATGCTTTTCAGGGCACTAAGTGTAATAGTCGATTCAGCGGAACAGGCGGATGACGATGCGTCGTTGAAGAACCTGTTTGAGTTGAGCCGTGGTGCACGTTGGTTAGCGGCATTACCGTTATTCTGTACGCGTATGCTGGGCGAAGTCAGACAAAAATTGAATGCCTCGACGCGCAAATCGACGCTGCAACCCCCGGCATCGCTTAATAACGCAGTAAAGGTCAGCAATGCTGACATTATTCCGCAACTATCCGGCTCGACGCCGGCTAGGATCCGTGGTGGTGTGCGGGCACAAGCGCTGCCGGAGTTTGCTCATCAGTTTCGGTATCAACAAATCAACTTACAGCAAACGGCACCAGTGCGCGCGACCAATACTGAAGTAATCGCCGGCCAGCCAGAAATTAGCCGCTGCAAAAAGGGCCATTATTACTATGGCGGGCCAGTTTTCAGTAACTTTGGCCATTTTATCGCTGAGTCGGTTCACCGCCTGGCGGGGCTGCCAGGAGCTGAGCAGCAGGCGAATATCAGTAAGGTTGTTTTTTTACCTCAACTGCGCCGCCGTTTTCGCCTATTAGCCACACCGTTATTACCGCCTCATTTTTATGAAATTCTCGATTATCTGGGAGTAGACAAATCGCGGGTCGAATTAATTAATAAGCCCCAGCGGGTTGAAAGTTTGTGGGTTGCGCCGCAACAAAGCCTGTTCCGTAGCCACCGAAAAGTTTCTGCGGATTATCGTCAGTTTTTACTGCATTGTGAGCGCCGGGCCGGCGTGCTGCCTGATAAGCACCTGCCCGCAAAACTCTATGTGAGTCGAACGCCATTTTTAATGCGGGGCAGCTTTGCCGGAGAGCGGTATGTAGAACAGTTTTTTGCCCGGCAAGGTTACACCATCTTCCGGCCAGAGAAACACTCACTGTATGAACAGTTTCGCTATTACAAAAGTGCCGCAGAAATCGTGCTTGCCGAGGGAGCCGCTTTACACGTAATGGAATTACTTGGCGAAATGAACGCCCGGATAACGGTGCTGCAGCGCAGGAGCAATTCCGACCAACTGTTTAGCCCGATACTTGAAGCCCGCTGTAAGAATGTTAATTTCTTCGGAGCGTTAAAGGTATTGCCGTCCTTGTTTGTTGTAAAAGGTTATAAAAGTGCTGCCCACGGTAGTGCATTATCTGTTCTGCACGCTTCGGCGTTTAAAGAGCACCTGACACAGCAGCTTGCCCTTAACGGCTTTGATACTGATGAATTCCTGGCAACGGTTCGACAGGATATTGATAGTTACTTCAACGCATATGTTGAAACGCTTCGGTCAAACGATGATTTAAAGCAGATACCGGATGAATTTATTGAAAAGGTGAAAGAGTTAGAGCCTCCATACACAGGGGGCATAGCAGAAAACTGGCCCGCTGATTGATTACCGATAAACATAGTTTGGATATTTGTGAGGGGCCGCCGTTGATGATCCGTTCGCTTGACATATTGCTGAAAAAAGCATCGCAATTATGCCGGTAAAATAAACATCCAATACCAAGCGGTGAAAATCATAGTGCAGCCCGTTGCATATCTGCGCTAAATACTCAATTCCCCGCCCGCACTATTTACCTACTTCTTTGAATTGTATTATAAGTAAGAGTTATAAGGCTTAAACGTTTCATAAGTGGTATTTACGTGTTTAAGGGTAAATTTTCTCTTTCAATTTCGATTTTATTTATGCATTATTGGCTTCTCGCTGTAATCCTTTCCTAAAACTCCAATAAAAATGGAAGATTACAAAATTGTAGATATAAACCAGTTTTATAAAGCAAGAGCTTTACAATTTTGTAGTAAATGGATCAAAAGCACCTTGTGGCAACAAACAGATACCGCTTAATCGCTCCTTAAAAACGGCGGTTAGGTTAATTTTGCCCGGAGGAAAGGAGGATACTCTTGAAACTCTTAGTTCTAAACGAAGCAAGGCACGCTATTGATGATAGTTTTGTCGAACAGCGCTGCGCTGTAACGCCTGCCACAGTGATGCGGTTTACCCGAATGGGCTTTACCGTCATGCTTGAACAAGACGCTGGCGCGTTATCAGGCTATCCCGATGCCGCCTACACCGAACAAGGTGCCAGTATTGTAGAAGCCACTGCCGACGTGCTTGGTGATGCCGATATTGTGCTCTACGTTAACCGCCCGTTAAGCAGTCAGCTGGCTCAGCTAAAAGCCAATGCGCTGGTAATTGGCCATATCGATCCGTTCTTCCAGCAGGAATTGGTAGAGAGCATGGCTGATAAAGGTTTGTCGACGTTGTCGGTTGAAATGATCCCGCGTTCCTCCCGTGCCCAGAAAATGGATGCCCTGAGTTCTCAGGCGAGTCTGGCGGGTTATGTGATGATGATGCAGGCCGCGAATGCCCTGCCAAGCATCCTGCCCATGATGATGACACCCTCCGGTACCATTAAACCGGCCAAGGTGTTTATTATTGGTGCTGGTGTAGCTGGCCTGCAAGCCATTGCGACTGCTAAGCGTTTAGGCGCTAACGTGCTGGCTTACGATACCCGCCCGGTAGTGGCCGAGCAGGTAGAATCTTTAGGCGGCAAGTTTCTCAAAATTGATATTGGTGAAACCGGTCAGACCAAAGACGGTTATGCCAAAGAGCTTACCGACGAGCAAAAAGCCAAGCAGCAGGAAGCGCAGCGCGATGCGATTGCCGACTCGGATATCGTTATCACCACTGCCCAGCTGTTCGGACGTAAACCCCCGGTGCTGATTTCCAAACAAACTCTGGCGTTAATGAAGCCCGGAAGTGTTGTGGTGGACATGGCTGCGCTATCGGGCGGTAACGTTGAAGGCTCTGTGCCTGGCGAAACAGCGGTGGTTGAGGGCGTTACCGTGATTGGTGACGGCAACTGGAGCCAGCGCGTGGCTCGCGATGCTACCGATATGTATGCCAATAACCTGATCAATCTCATTGATGAGTTTTTCGATAAGGAATCCAAGCAGTTCACGCTGGATCTGGAAGACGAAATCCTCGCAAGTAGCGTAATTACCCACGCTGGCGAGATCACCAATGACATGCTCAAAAACGCATACAAAGGGGGCTAACGCATGGAAACTATTTACCTGATCTTTATTGTTCTGCTGGCTGCCTTTTTAGGGTTCGAACTTATCCGTAAGGTACCGGCTACACTGCACACGCCGTTAATGTCCGGCTCTAACGCAATCTCCGGGATCACCCTGGTGGGGGCGTTGGTAGCCTCAGGCTCTGACAACGATACGCTAACCACTATTTTAGGTACGGCAGCCGTAGCGCTGGCGAGTATCAACGTGGTGGGCGGGTATATGGTTACCGACCGTATGCTCAGCATGTTCAAGAAAAAACAAGGCAAGTAAGGAGATTATGCTGTGAGTGATAATGCATTGATCATTAATCTTGCCTACGTACTGGCAACCACGTTATTCATTGTTGGCCTTAAATTACTGAGTCATCCGTCATCGGCCAAAAAAGGCAACCTGGTATCGGCTATAGGTATGTTTATCGCCGTGGTCGTTACCTTAATCGACCAGCAGATTATCAGCTATCACTGGATCCTGGCGGGTTTTGTGATTGGCGGAGCGTACGGTGCATGGAAAGCCAAAAGCGTAGAGATGACTTCGATGCCAGAAATGGTGTCGCTGTTTAACGGTTATGGCGGCGCAGCATCACTGCTGCTGGGCTGGGCAACCGTTTCCGGTATGAGTGCTATTACGCTGGCCACTACCGACTCACTGGTTTTTGTCACCGTGTTTCTGACTATTTTAATTGGTGGTGTCACCTTCTCGGGCTCTGTGATTGCCTGGGGTAAGCTCTCTGGCAAGATGTCGTCGAAAGCGTTTATCTTTACTGGTTTGCGTGAACTGAGCATTCTGCATCTGGTAGCGTTTTTTGTGGTCGGCTATTTGTTTGCTACCGACCCGGGCAACCCGCTGTGGTTGTATGTGTCGATTGCACTGGCGTTAAGCTTTGGTATCTGGGCCACTATCTCCATTGGCGGTGCCGACATGCCGGTGGTTATCGCACTGCTTAACTCGTACTCAGGTGTTGCAGCCTGTGCGGCGGGTCTGGCGGTTGCTAACACCATTCTAATTGTTACCGGTCTGCTGGTAGGCGCGTCGGGTCTTATTCTGACTAACATCATGTGTAAAGCCATGAACCGCTCGCTCATGAATGTACTGCTTTCCGGGTTTGCCAAGCCGGTAGAAATGGGCGAGGCCATCGAAGGCGAAGTGAAAATCATGTCTGCCCAGGATGCGTTTTACGTACTGGAAGCCGCGCAGTCTGTACTGGTAGTGCCGGGTTACGGTATGGCGGTAGCACAGGCTCAACACGCGGTTCGCGAGATGCAGTCGTTACTGGAAGAAAACAACTGTACAGTGGAATATGCTATTCACCCGGTAGCTGGACGTATGCCTGGCCACATGAACGTACTGCTGGCAGAAGCCGATGTACCTTATGATCTGCTGTGCGAAATGGACGATGTGAATCCGCGCATGGAAAACTACGACGTGGTCATTGTTATCGGTGCTAACGACGTGGTTAACCCGGCGGCCAAAGAGATGAAAGGCAGCCCGATTTACGGCATGCCGGTAATTGAGGTATACCGCGCCAAAACCGTATTTGTGCTTAAGCGTTCTGCCAATGCTGGTTTTGCCGGGGTTGACAACCCGCTGTTCTTTAAAGACAACACCCGCATGGTACTGGGTGATGCCAAAGACACCATTAATAATATCGTTCGCGAGTTTGGTGACGATTAATCGTTACGCTTAGTCAATTATCGTAAAAATGGCCTGCATAAGTGAATTGTGCAGGCCATTTTTGTTGGCTGCTGATATGATCCCCTTCCACCGGATAAATTGTTGGAGTAAGTGGTGAAAGATAAAGTCCTGTCTGTCGCGCTGGTGTGCATTATTGCACTCAAGTGCATGGATCTTTATATCGACTTTTCGGAAGATCTGGAGCTCATCCACATTATTCAGGAGTCTGTACTGATCCTGATATCATCTGGTCTATTTTTGTTTCTGATTATCGATATTCGCCAACGCTCAACAGCGCTTAAGGCACTCAGAGCCGATTTAGAATTATCTAACTCCAAAGTCAGTCAGATGTCTGAAGAACTCAAACGCTCCAAGCGGGATTTTTTTGCCGCAGTTCAGGAACAGTTTGAGCGCTGGCAACTCACCCCCAGCGAAAAAGAGGTGGGCTTGTTTTTATTAAAGGGCCTCAGCCTTAATGAAATTGCCGAGCTGCGCCAGACCTCAGAGAAAACCATTCGCCACCAGGCCTCGGCAGTCTACAAAAAGTCAGACTGTACCGGCCGCCACGAACTCGCCGCGTTTTTCTTTGAGGAAATGAGTTGATTTTTATTCTATTAAATCAGCTATATGCCCCGCTTATAGGCTAAATGCCCTATGTATTTCAAACTAATGTTCTAAGGTAACAATAGCGATTAACGACTATACTCTTCACAGAATTTGCAATCACTGAGGAGTCGTAATGCGACGTTCACTGTTAAGTTTATCTATTTTGGCCGGTTTGCTAACCGGTTGTGGTGGTGGATCTTCTGATTCTGCTGTAGAAACCCTGCCATCAGGCACTGAGCCGCCAACTTCCAATCCAACTACTGTAGTAAAAAGCGGTGTGATCACCGGGTTTGGTAGTGTCTACATCGATGGTAAACGCTATACCACCAATACCACCACAATTACTGTTAACGGCAACGCCGGCGCGGCTATCGACGCATTAAAAGTGGGCATGAAAATTCAGCTCACCAGTGATGATGACGACGATGAAAATAGCAATGACGCCAGCGCAACGAGTATTACTTACGACTCAGATGTGGGTGGGATTATTCAGTCGATTGATCGCTCTGCCGGGCAAATTCAAATTGCCGGTGTAACGATGGTGTACGACGATTTAACCCATTTTATCGGTACCTCTGTTACCACATTAAACGTGGGAGATCGCATCGAGGCAAGCGGCTACGCAATGGCTGATGGCTCATTTTATGCCACATACGTAGAACTGGAAAATGATCTGCCAGAAAGTGAGCCACAGCACATCACCGGAGTGATTAGCGAGCTGGAAACGACTGCGCAAACTTTTTTCATTGGCAGCATGCAGGTGGATTACAGCCAGGCGGTGCCAGAGGGTGAGCTGGCCAACGCGCTGCAGGTTAAACTTGAGGGAGTAATAACTAACAATGTCTTTGTGGCTTCTGAGCTTGAAGTACGCAACAGCCGCTTTGAAGAGCAGGATGACATTGCAGAAGCTGAAGTGGAAGGGGTGATTACGGCGGTAGATGCTGCTGCTCAGACGCTGGAAATTTATGGTCAAACTTACGCTTATAATAATGCCACTCAGTTTGAATATGGCGCAGCTGAAAATTTAGCGCCGGGTGTAGTGGTTGAACTGAACCTGGCCTTTAATAACGGCGAGCAAACCGTTACCAAAATTGAGTTTAAACAACTATCCGTTACCGACGGCAAGCTAAAGGGAATGATTACTGCTCTGGACAACGAAGCAGGCTCATTTACCGTTAACAACACGGTATTTTACGTTAATACACAAACCCGCTTTGAAGACGATAATGACCAATACATTGCACTGAATTCACTACAACTGAATGATTTAGTGGAAGTGGTTTATCAGGTGGAGGCAGGGCAAAACATCGTACTGCGACTCGAGCGTGAGGATGACAACGAGTATTACGAGGAGTCTGAGGTTGAAGGGTATCTTACAGCTTTTACAGAGAACTCTGTAACGCTCTCGGGCCTGACTATCGCTATGAGTGTCGACGCAGTTTACTTGCTTGACGATCGCCGTGTCACGTTGGCAGAGTTCATTGCTGCCCTGGTTAACGGTGTAATACTTGAGGTACGTGGAAACTATGATGCCAATGGTAGCTTTACCGCGAATAAGTTTGAGTTGGAGCTCGAAGATGACAATTCGGATGATGATTCAGACGGTGGTTCGGATGATGGCTCTGATGATAATTCGGACGATAACGACGACGGCCAGGATAACGATGGCGCTACCACGGGTACTTATCTGGAGATTGAAGGACGGGTTAGTGCAGTGGGTGCAGACAACCGCTTTACGGTGAATGGCTACGAGGTAGATATAAGTGGTGCGTCCGAGCTTGAACTTAACGGCCGCCGGGTGAGCGCCGCTGAGTTTATGGCAGCCATCAGTGCAGGCACTATCGTCGAGGTAGAAGGTTCGCTCAACGAAGCAGGGGTACTACTGGCCAGGGAAGCTGAAATCGAAACGTCCGACGATAACGGCGAAAGTGACGACGACTAATCAGCGTTAACCGTTAGCGGCTTTATACAGCCGCTAACGGTTTGTTATCGCTCGGCTCTGCAATAAGCTGGTTAGTTTATTCCGGCAGCCGCCATAGCACGGCGCATATAAGCAATTTGCTGCGCCAGGGGCAGTTCTTTGGGGCAGAAGTCTTCACAGCCGAGCATGGTCATACAACCAAATACGCCGTGTTCGTTGCCAATGACTTCGTAAAACTGCGCATCGGTGCGATTGTCCCGGGGATCAATTTTAAAACGAGCTAATTGATTTAAGCCTACTGCGCCAACAAATTCCGGGCGCATTTGGGCAGTACCACAGCCGGCGATACAGCAACCGCACTCAATACAACGCTCCAGCTCGTAAATCTGTTCGGCCTGCTCTGGTGCCATTTTTTCTTCCATCGCATCAAAGTTACTTACTTCTGCGCTGTGAATCCAGGTTTGTAAATGCTCACTCATGCCGCGCATCCACTTACCCGTGTTCACCGATAAGTCGCCGATCAGCTCAAAGCCGGGTAATGGCATTAAAGTAACTTTGGTTGGAAGCTGGCTTATCAAGGTGCGGCAGGCGAGACCCGGGCGACCGTTAATGAGCATGGCGCAACTGCCGCAAATGCCGGCCCGGCACACAAAATCAAACTGCAAAGAGGGGGCCTGTTTAGCGCGAATTTCATTTAACGCGATAAACAGCGTCATGCTGTCTGCTTCTTCTAACTGGTAGGTTTCAAAATGCGGCTCGCTGGCCTCATCGAAAGGGTTATGCCGAAAAATCGCAAACTCAATGGTTCTCGCGGTGCTCACCTTTACCGGAATGGTTTTTTCTGTGCAGGCGTTCATGCATCAAGCTCCTCGGATAAACGGGCGTTGCGGCCACGGAAGGGTTCGGGCAAGCAGCCTGTAAAGGGCATCAGTTGCTGTTGTTTGGCAAAACGGTCTGCATCGCCTGCTTGTACGCCATCTACTTCGGCCTGACGAGTAGGCGTATCAGGGTGATCAATGCGCTCTTTGCCACCATAACCGCGCCAGCCGGGCGGCAGTTCCATGCTCATTACATCGAGCGGCTCATAGTCTATGGCAGGCGAGGCTGCCTCAGGTGACCAGCTGGTCAGCGTACGCTTGAGCCAGTCTTTGTCGTTTCTAAGCGGGAAGTCTTCACGGCAATGCGCGCCGCGGCTTTCTTCCCTGGCTAATGCACCACTGGCCACACACAGGCTTAGCTTAAGCATCTTTTTGGCGCGATAAGCCGCGCAGAGTTCCGGGTTTACACCACGGCTGGTGTCGCTGACTTTTATTCGTCCGGCACGCTCATACAGAGATTGCAATTCAGTAACCGCCTCAGCCAACTGCTCACCGTGGCGGAAAATCCCCACTTTGTCGGTCATCACTGATTGCATGGCTTCAATAATTTGCCAGGCGTTTTCGTTATTCTCGCTGCGCTGGAACGACGCCAGTTCATCACGAACCTCATTCACCTGGCTATCAATGGCCGTAGAACTGATTGCCAGGGTAGCCTCTGTGGTCAGGCTGTCGGCCATAAACTCGCCTACAATCATGCCGGCTACCACGGTTTCAGCCACCGAGTTACCGCCAAGGCGATTAAAACCGTGCATATCCCAGCAGGCTGCCTCGCCGGCTGCAAATAAGCCTTTTAGCGTTGGTGATTCGCCGCGGTAATCGGTACGGATACCACCCATAGAATAATGCTGAGCCGGGCGCACCGGAATAAGCGACTCGGTAGGATCGACACCTAAGAAATACTGGCAGATTTCCTTCACCTCGCGCAGTTTGCTGTTGATATGCTTTTTGCCCAGCAAACGGATATCCAGCCACAAATGTTCACCAAAACGGGACTGTACGCCGTGGCCGTTACGAATGTGCGTTTCCATCCAGCGCGACACCACATCGCGGGAGGCAAGCTCGCGCTTCTCGGGTTCATAATCCGGCATAAAGCGGTGCTCTTTTGCATCCAGCAACAGGCCGCCATCGCCGCGACAGCCCTCAGTAACCAGTATACCCGCCGGGAAAATTCCGGTGGGATGAAACTGCACCGCTTCCATATTGCCCAGTTTGGCAATGCCGGTTTCAAGTGCGATAGCAGTACCAATGCCCTGATTAATTACGGCGTTGGTGGATACCCGGTAAATACGGCCGAAGCCGCCGGTAGCAATACAGGTGACTTTAGCCAGGTAAACCATGAGTTCACCGGTAATGAGGTTTCGTACAATCGCACCCTGACAGCGGCCGTTATCATGGAGCAGAGCAATGGCCTCCATGCGCTCGTGGACTTCAATGCCCTCGGCAATGGCCTGATTACTCATGGTATACAGCATGGAGTGGCCGGTGCCGTCGGCCACATAGTTAGTGCGCCATTTGGCCGTGCCACCAAAGTTGCGTGCGGTAATCAGGCCGTGTGACTCATCCCTTTCTGTAATCGTTACTTCTTCGCCGTTGATCACACTTTTATGATCGCCTTTTTGTACCCGGTTCCAGGGGACACCCCAGGCAGCCAGTTCGCGCACCGCTTTCGGGGCGGTATGCACAAACATGCGGGCAACTACCTGATCGGCGCCCCAGTCACTGCCGCGAATAGTGTCGGCAAAATGCACGTCTTCGTTATCGCCCCAGCCCTTGGCACTGTTGCCTAAACTGGCCTGCATACCCCCTTGTGCTGCCGCACTGTGCGAGCGTTTGGGCGGCACAAGGCTTAAAATAAGTGGCGTAAAGCCACGGCGCTTAACCCCAATAGCGGCTCGTAAACCGGCCAGACCACCACCAATAATCAGCGCATCGGTTACAATCGTTTGCATTAGTCATTCTCTCCTTGCGAGGCGCTGTGCAGCTGCGAATATTCGGCGGGATGATAACGCTCTCCGGCGCGGTCCTGATGCTCGTAGCCTACTTTCATATAGGCGGCGAGCGTCAGTGATCCCAGTACCAGAAAGAATAAAGTGAGTACCCATTTGGCTATGGTCAGGCGTTTGCGGCCAACTTTTGGATCCTTGCCCATAAACCAGCCCCACTTGACGAGCACCCGGTACAGGCCAATGCCGCCGTGGAGCTCAACCACAAACAGCAGCATTAAATACAGCGGCCACATGCGCCCAGTCCATACTCTGTCGGATGAGGCGTACGGGCCGATATCCGCTGGATGCATGATTAACTGGTATAAATGAACAGAGGCCAGAAAGAATAAGGCGAAACCGGTGATCACCTGCACATACCACAGGTAACTGTCGGTATGGCGTATACCGCCAAGATGATTGTGCAGGGTACGGTACTGGCGGTGAGTGGCCGGAAACTTACGCATCGCCAGAAACGCGTGAAGCACAACTAACGACAGAATAAACAGCGCAAACAGGCTCACCAGAATGGGGTAGCCCTTACCAAAGATTGGCTCGCCCTCAAACATCTTGGTCACCCAGTACATGGCATCATTGCCCAGCAGAATGCTCGACACCATAAACATGTGCGCCCACATGAACAGGGCCAGAATGATGCCGCTGACACTTTGCAGCATGTCCATTACAGCGGGGCCGCGGGGGCTGGATAGCGGATTTTTGAACAGCACAGCACTTTCTCCCTGAAAGTCGGGTTCCCTGCATGCAGGGAAAGATGGCCTGAGTGATTGAATGTAAGAGTTAAGTTTTACTTTGTTATGACATGGCTGGTTGGGATTGCATAAGACGACAGCACAAACCATGCGGTATTTGTTTTACTTTACGGCACTAAAAAGTGTGGCGCAATGCACTAACTAAGGCAACTTTACCAATGTTTGTTCTGGATCATCCTCTGGTTTCAATCTCCCGTAAAAAGAGCAGGGTGGTTAAACTACTGGTACAGTTTTGTCTCGACAAGGAGCCTAAATGGCCCCTGGCTGTGCAGAATTTGGTATTTAAGAGGTCATCAGCAGGGTTGCTTTTACCGCTTTATGCCACTGGGTTAAACGCTGCTCGCGGGCGCTGTCGGTGGCATTGGCTTCAAACTCACGCTGGCAGGGATTCGCTTCGGCCAGTTGGTTTAATTCGGTGATATCTCCGGCCTGAAAAGCGGCCAGTAGTGCAGCGCCCAGTGCGGTGGTTTCCATCACTTTTGGCCTGACTACCGGCACATTCAACGTATCGGCCAGATACTGGCAAAACCACTCGTTGGCCACCATACCACCATCTACCTTTAAAATAGTTGGTGGATTACCGCCGCTGCTCATGGCAGTGACTAAGTCGTGGGTTTGAAAACAAATCGATTCGAGGGTAGCGCGCACAATATCATTGGCAGTAGTGGCACGGGTGATGCCGAAGACTGCCCCACGGGCATCAGGATCCCAGTGCGGTGCACCAAGACCGGTAAAAGCGGGCACTACCACCAGGCCGTGTTCGTTACCCACTTGTCCGGCAATGGCTTCGGAATCGGCGGCTTTTTCAATTAAACCCAGCCCGTCGCGCAGCCATTGTACCGCCGCGCCAGCAACAAAAATGGAGCCTTCTACCGCATAATGGGTTATACCGTTGAGCCGATACGCAATGGTGGTAAGCAGGCCCGTGTGGTTGATGTCACACTGGCTGCCGGTGTTGACCAGGGCAAAGCAGCCCGTGCCATAGGTGGCTTTAACGCTGCCCTGAGTAACACAGCCCTGGCCCACCATAGCAGCCTGCTGGTCGCCGGCAACACCGCTGATGTTTAACACCACAGGCAACAGGCCTGCCTGCGTTCGACCAAAGTCGTCGGCACAATCTTTAACCTCTGGCAGCAGGCCAGCTGGAATATCAAACAGCGCTAAGAGTTCTTCATCCCACTGCTGGCTGTGAATATTAAACAAACTGGTGCGACTGGCATTGGTCACATCGGTGGCGTGCACATTACCGTTGGTTAAACGCCAGATTAAGAACGTATCAACGGTCCCGAATAACAGCTTGTTATTTGCGGCCAGCTCGGCCGTGCCTTCCACATTGTCGAGGATCCAGCGAATCTTGCTGGCCGAAAAGTACGGGTCCAGTTTGAGGCCGGTTTTTTGTTGTACCAGGTTTTCATGCACAGACAAGCTACTGCAATAGCCGCTGGTGCGCCGGTCCTGCCAGACAATAGCATTGTACACAGGCTGGCCGGTTTCTTTGTTCCAGACCAGCGTGGTTTCCCGTTGGTTGGTGATCCCCACATGTTTGACAGACAGTTTGAGATCGCTGGCAACGGTTAGCGCTTCACGGGCCACATTCAGTACCGACTGCCAGAGTTCCTCCGGATCCTGCTCTACCCAACCGTTTTTGGGGTAGTACTGCGGAAATTCCCGCTGAGCCGTGTAAAGAATCTCAAACTGGTGGTTAAATAAAATGGCCCTGGAAGAAGTGGTTCCCTGGTCAATGGCCAGGTAGGCAGAGTTACCGGTTGCAGCAGGCATACGTTGCTCATTATTCAATTAGTTATAATGCTGTAGTTTAACGGGATAAAAGCGGAACGCCAGTCCCTGGCTTATGCGCGCCATACGACACAATAATTGTGGGTTAAGCCAATTTATTGCTTTGCTGCCTGCGATTTTTACTTTAATGTAAGTTAAGACTTATATTAATAAGCTTTTCCCGCTTCTACCTGCAGCATCAGCGGTTTAATACCCAACGACCTTTTACCACTCAAGGATGAAATATGACTCGCTTACGCTGCTTAAGTGCTTTAGTAGCTCTATGTTCCTGTGTTTTGCATATCAATGTTAACGCTGAAGAATGGCAACAAATTCCGGTGCCATCCACTGTAGAAATCATCAATGATGAGGGGCAACTGCAAACGCTGACACCGGCCTGTGCTCTGGAGACCATCACGGACCCTGCTACCGGGGCTGTTATTCCAAATGATTTCCACTTCTATTTTAAACCGGGCAATGCCGGTAAATTAGTGGTCTTTTTTAACGGTGGCGGTGCCTGCTGGAATGACGCGACCTGTGTAACATCACTGGCTCTGAGCGGCGTGCCTGGTGGCCGTCCTACTTATAACCCGTCTATGTACACCGAAAACTCGCCGGTCAATGCCGGCGGCATATTCGATGACGATAATCCGCGTAACCCCTTTGCCAACTGGAGCAAGGTATTTATTCCTTATTGCACCGGCGATATCCACATTGGTTCAAACGATGTGGTTTATGAAGATACCACCGGCATAATAACGGGCGTGCCTGCCGCGCCGGTACCTGTGCGCCACCGCGGTTTTGATAATTTTATGGCTGTGCGTGAGTGGTTGAAAGACTATTATGCTCACAGCACGGTTAAGCCCCGCAGAATGTTGGTTGCCGGTTCCAGTGCCGGTGGTTATGGTGCCACTATCAACTTCCCTTACCTGCAGGCTGCTTTCCCAAGAGCTCGTACCGCTTTGTTAAGCGATGGTGCTGCCGGGGTATTGTCTGCGGGCTTCGTGGAGTCGACCTTCTCCTTTGGTCATACCTGGGGCGTAGAAAATAGCCTGGCGCCGATGTTTGCTCAGTTTATGGGAGCTTATCAGGCAGCTACGTTAAATCAGGATATGATGGGTGTGCTGGCAGCCAGTTATCCTCAGGTTCGCTTTGCTCAGTATTCCACGCAACTGGATGCCGTACAGGTGCTGTTCTATAAAATTTCCTCAGAAATTGACGCCGGAAATATGGATCCGTTTACCTGGGGCCTTACTGAAGATGACTACCTGTTGTTTATGGAGTGGAGCGCTGCAATGACAGGCTCTTATACTTTCCTGAATGAGTATGTGCCAAATTATCAATATTTTATTGGCGCAGGTGATGCTCACACAGTGCTTACGAATACTTATCTCACCGCGCCGGGAGATAATCCGTTTTATGATGAAAGAGCGGGGCGAATGCGATTCACCCGCTGGCTTCATCAGTTTGCTAACCGCTGGCAGTTCAGAAAAACCAGTGTGATTGACCAGTAAAAAGTTAAGGCTGCCATCCGGCAGCCTTTTTTAATCGCTCAGATTAGCTCAGTAGCATCAGGAAACCACCGCCAATCATGAACAGGTTTTCCGACAGCGAAACAAAGCCCAGCGGCACATTGCTGTCGCCGCCGACGCAGGCGCATTTGAGTTCTCGCTTGTCTATATATACCGCTTTAAATACTGATAGGGCACCAACGGTACCGATAAACAGCGACACCGGAGCAACCCACAGGGCCGGCAAACCAGCTATCATGCCGATGCCTGCGTAGGCCTCCAGAAATGGGTAACAGTAACCATAGCGCAGCCAGCGCATGGCAAGCAGATCATAGGTAATAAAAGATTGGGTAAAGCTGTATAAATCCTGCAGTTTTTGCACTGCAAGAAAACACATGCTGACAGCAATAAACAGTAGTAATGACGATAAACTCAGCAGGCTGCTGCCCATGGCAAACTGCCAACCGACGGTCATTAATGCTGCTACCGAAAAAATGGTAATGACCGGCGTGTAGGTAGTACCTGTCTGGCCCGCCTCGTCTTTACCAAAATACTCGCGCAGGTCATCGTAACCGCCAACCCGCTTGCCATCAATGAAGGTTTGCGGGGTGGTTTCTACATCGTATTGCTGTTTAAACGCATCGGTTTCTTCGCGTGAAGATAACTGATGATCCTCCACCTCAAACCCTTTCCGCTCCAGTAAATCCTTAGAACGCAGGCCAAAAGGGCAGATATGTTGTGATGTCACCATGCGATATAGCCTGGCTGTTTTACTCATAACGTCCTCCACAATGAAAATTATTCACACCCAGCGCAACCAACCTGCAATAACTGCAGCTCAGCACGGTAAAATAGAGGGTGTTTTAAACTTTACGGGAGATCTATGCAGGAACTATTCCTGCCATGATGAATCAGCGGTTTTAGCTGTGTTGTGGCTTATTACAGGGTGTATTCAAGTAAAATCAAACTCAAAGTCGTAGTAGTGCTTACCATCGACTATCTGAATTTGCATATTTCCGTATAAACCCTCGAGACCTTCGGTGGCTGAATCTGGCACCACTATGACGGTTAACTTTTGCTCGCCCCGGCTCATAATGCCCAGATGTTGCAGGGAGAAGCTGCCTTTTTTGCCCTGTAGTTCGCCTTCAAAGGTTTCGATGGCTACGTAACCTGCCGACCCCTGCACTGTGCTGTGTTTACTGAGCATCTGGCCACTGGAAGTACCGGCAAGCTCGCCGGTAAAGGATTTTGTGAATAGCATTCTGCCCATGTCCAGCTCGTCCTGCTGCGGGGTTAACTCAACGGCAAATTCTCCTAATACACGTTGCATTCCCTCATACTCCTTTCCGTGGACTTATCCCGGCACCATGAAATGCTCACAGATAATATGTTAACGTCATGAATTTGTACTACTTTATGGTACTGTGGTGGGTAAAAAATAGTCAACAAATTTCTATCATATTGACTTAATACGTAAAAAAGCAGTAATCCGGGTCAGTTTTAGATGCGTAAATTGTCATAGCGCTGACTGTAAAGACCGTTATAATACGCGCCATGTGCATGTCAGCTGCAATCATTTTTTACCAGCACGCAAAATATTTAAGGTGTTAGCGATGGATGGAACTTCTCAGGAGTGGTCTGTTGAAGAGGCGGAACGCGTATACGGCGTTTCCCGCTGGGGCGGTGGCTATTTTCACATTGGTGAAAACGGCAATATTAAGGTTACCCCCAACCCTTCAGATCCATCAATTCAAATCGATTTCAAAGCGGTCATTGATGAAATCCATCAGGAAGGCGTGCAACTGCCGGTTGTAGTGCGTTTTCATGATATTTTGCGTTCTCAGGTTGCTAACCTGAATACCATCTTCCGCAATACCATTGCTGAGGCTGAATACAGCGGCGAATATCAGGGCGTGTATCCGGTAAAAGTTAACCAGATGCGTGAAGTAGTGGAAGAGATCGTTGATGTGGGCGAACACTACAACTATGGTCTTGAGGCCGGTTCAAAAGCCGAGCTAATTACCGTGTTAGCGCTTAACACCAATGAAGACTCATTAACCATTCTTAATGGCTATAAAGACGAAGAGTTTATGCGTCTGGCGTTGCTCGGTCGCAAACTCGGTCGGCGCATGGTTGTGGTCGTTGAGAAATACTCAGAGCTACTGTTACTGGTTAAAATCTCCAAAGAACTGGGCATTGAGCCGTTAATAGGTGTACGCGCCAAAATGACAGTGAAAGGCCGTGGTAAGTGGGAGAGCTCCGGTGGCGAACGTGCCAAATTTGGTTTGAGTTTTGCCGAAATCATTAATACCGCCCGTTACCTCAAAGAACAGGGAATGGCTCACTGCCTGAAGCTACTGCATTTTCATATTGGCAGCCAGCTTACCGACATCCGCTCCGTAAAAGAGGCGATTTCTGAAGGCGGCCGCATTTATGCCGAAATGCATAAAATGGGTTTCCCGCTCGACTATGTTGATGTAGGTGGTGGTCTGGGTATCGACTACGATGGTACTGCCTCAACCAGTGAATCCTCGCGTAACTACTCCATGCAGGAGTATGTGGCCGACGTGGTTTATGGCATGAAAGAAGTGTGTGATCTGGAAGGCGTGCCGCATCCTAATCTGGTGAGCGAAAGTGGCCGGGCGATTACCGCCCACCACAGCTGCGTAATCACCCAGATTATGGGCGAAATCCGCTCCAACAGCGCAGGCGTCGACACCAGCGAAGCAGAAGGTGAGCATTATTTCGTAAAGAACATGCGCGAAATGGCCAGCTCCTTCGACCAGCAAACCAATATGCAGGAACTGTATAACGATGCCTCTCAATACAAAGAGCAGGCGCTGGACGCGTTCAAGCTACGCGTTCTTTCTCTGGAAGAACTGGCAAAAATCGAAACCCTGTACTGGGAGATAATGGAGCGTTTACAGGAGTATTACGCCCACGCAGACTACGTACCCGAAGAGTTGCAGGAGCTTGATTACAGCTTGTCATCACAGTATCTGTGCAATTTCTCGGTGTTTCAGTCGGCTGCAGATACCTGGGCCATCGACCAGCTATTGCCGGTTGTGCCTATCTCGCGGATGAACGAGCGGCCGGACGTAAACTGCTCGCTGGTAGATATCACCTGCGACAGCGACGGAAAAATCGATCAGTTCACTGTTGGTCGTGAGATCACCGATGTGTTGCCCATGCATAAACTGCAGCCTAACGAGCCATACTACATCGGGCTGTTCCTGACCGGCGCTTATCAGGACGTAATGGGTGATATGCATAATCTGTTTGGTCGTCTGAACGAAGTGCATATCTTTAGTTACGACGACGATCCGGAAGATTTCTACATCGAAGAAGTGGTGAAAGGATCTTCGGTAGAAGATGTACTGAGCATTATGCAGTACAACCCTAAAGCCATGGCTTACGATGTTAAACGGTTAATCGACAAGCAGGTGTCGGCGGGCAATATCAAACCCCGCGAAGGTGTGCGTTGGACAGACTTTTATGAGGCCTGTCTGAGCGGATATACCTATTTAAAAACCGGTAAATAGCAGCAGCCCCGCCCGCAATTCTGTGGGCGGGGAACTACTCCGGCGAGCGACGTTTTGCCTGCTCAAAGTAAGCCTCCCAGAACTCCGCCGTGGTGGTGTTTATGAGATTAGACTCAGCGTTCATCAGCATCACATAGCCGGCTTTGTATTTCGGCGAAAACGACACATCTGCACGATAGCCTTTTACCCAGCCGCCATGATAGTTAAGCACCTCGCCGGCATAATCATAAATCCGCCAGCCAAGACCATAGTGGGCATCGCTAAGATCGTCACGCCAGCCGCGGCGGTAAACTTCACGGGTGGTGCGTACCCGCGGGGTGGTTACTGCTGCCACAACATCTTCCGGCACAACAGTGGGAAACTCTAATAACATCGCCTGCAGCCAGCGGGTCATGTCGTTGATGCTGGCATTCACACCGGCCGCGGGCGTAAACCGGTAGTAATTACTTTCCACCTGGCCCTCGCGCCAGCGATTTCGCGCTATGGCAATGTGCGGGCGGGCCCACTGCCCGGAAGCCAGCAAGCCGCCTTTGCCGGCACTGGCAGTATCCATTCCCAGCGGTGTGAGTAATTGCTCCTGCAACTGGCGCTGATAAGAGGTATTGCGACTGACAAAATACTCCTGGATCACGCCAAACAGCGCGTTCTGATAAGTGTAACACTCGCCGGGCTGACACAAGGGTTCGAGTCCGGCGAGTTGATTGAGGACCCGCTTTAATGGGTAATTCGCTTCAATAAGATTGTCGTAAGCGTTAGGCATAAAGCCACTGGACTGGCCAACAATATGGCCCAGTGTCATGCCTGGGTTCAATGTGCCTGCGGCGCCCAGCGTAGGGCTCATTTCGGTCACGGGGGTCGTCCAGTCGAGTTGATTCTGCCGCACCAGCTTGGCCATCAGTACAGCGGTAAAGGTCTTCGATACCGATGCCAGGCGGAACACCGTATTCTCGTCAACAGGCTTCCCGCCACTGTGAGTTCTGCCGTAAACCTTGATAACCGGTGATTTGCCCTGCTGATAAAATACCATGGCGTAACCGGGCACATTGTATTTGCGTGCGTCGCGCTTTACCTGGGCAGCATAGTCTTCAAACCACTGGTCGGCGGCGATCGTGGTGTTACTAACAATGCATCCAGGCATTACACACAGCGCGATAAAACAGTACCGACGCAGCAAGTCCAAATAAGGCAAACAAAAAACTCCGGAATATGGGATTGAATATTATTGTGGCAAATGATCGACGCTATTATGCGGGGTGACCGCACAGTGATCAACTCATTGAAAGTAAGTGCTGATTAATCCATCGCTGACTGTCAGTTCCGATTTCTTCGCAACCTGTTCAGCAAAGCAGGCTACAATGGCCATATGTAAATCAACCGCGAGACTGCGATGCTCACCCCCGCTCTGCAACAACAGTACTCTGAGGCCCGAAAATCGAGGGATCGCCGGTTTGACGGGCGGTTTTTTGTGGCAGTAAAAACTACCGGCATTTTTTGTCGGCCTGTCTGTCCTGCCCGTCTGCCGGATGAAAAAAACGTCGATTATTATCATTATGCCCAGCAGGCTATTGAACAGGGCTATCGGCCTTGTTTGCGGTGTCGGCCAGACAGCGCTCCGGGCTCATTTGCCTGGCGCGGCGTGAGTACCACCACCCAGCGTGCCATGCGCTTATTGAGTGAAGCGCTGGATGAAACGGTGCAGGCCATCGCTGAGCGGTTAGGGATCAGTGAGCGCTACCTTGGGCAGTTGATCAACCGGGAAGTGGGTATGTCTCCCAAACGGTTTCAGCTTCACAGCCGTTTATTGCTGGCTAAACGCCTGCTGCAGCAAACGTCTCTGCCAGTGGAGGACGTGGCATTGGCCTGCGGGTTTCAATCGAGTCGCAGCCTGCAAAGCCACTTAAAAAAGGATTTTGCCTTAACCGCCGGTGATATTCGCAAGGCTGGCGGGCGGCAGGCCTTGGCATCGGAACTAGTGCTTTTTATGCCGGTTCGTTTACCCTACAACTGGCCCCAGATCCGGGACTTTCTGCAATTAAGAGCACTGACGGATATCGAGAGTGTGGATGCGCGAAGTTATAGCCGTGCCTTTAGTGTTGATAATGAGCCGGGTTTTGTTTGCGCTACCTTCGATGAACAACAAGGCGGCTTTCACATAAAAGCGCAGCTCACCCGACCACAGCACTTGCAGCCGTTGCTGAGCACTTTGCGCCGGGTACTGGATATGGACACTGATCCGCATAGTGTCGGGCAGGCATTAAGCAATGCTGGCGTACCGCCTGAGCTGCAGGCCAACGGCGTGCGTTTACCCGGCGTGTGGAGTGTATTTGAAGCCGGCTGTCGGGCAATTATAGGTCAGCAAATCAGTATCAAAGCGGCAATCACGCAGTTGCAGCGTTTGAGCAACGAGCTGGGTGAAAAGCAGCCATATGGCCATACTTTTCCAACCCCGCAGCAAGTGGCATCGTCGTCGCTGGATATGCTTAAAATGCCTGGAGCCAGAAAGCAGGCTATCCGCGATTTTGCCGCGCTGGTGGCAGCAAATCCGGGTAAGGAACTCAGCGTCAGTGACATTCTGGCAATTAAAGGCATTGGCCCCTGGACCCTACAATATATTAAACTGCGAGGCGGCAGTGAGCCGGATATCTATCTGGAAAAAGATCTTATTGTTGCTCGTCAGGCACAGCGCTTTGCCATTAAGGCATCGCTGGGGGCACCATGGCGCAGCTACCTTACCATCCAGCTATGGTTACTGGCCAATCAGCACACCGGAGAATCTTAATGGCACTCAGTTACTGGAAAAGCCCTTGCGGACTTATGGCAATCAGCGCGGATAAACAGGGCATCACCAGCATTCGGTTTGTGTCAGAACCGGCCGCTGAGGCAACCCCCTCAGATCTTACTCAGGCCTGTTGCGAGCAGCTCGACGCTTACTTCGACGGTCACCTGACCACTTTTAGCGTGCCGCTAAACCCTTCGGGTACAGCCTTTCAGCAGCAGGTCTGGCGCCAACTGCAGGCAATACCCTATGGTCAAACGGTAAGCTACGGCGCTATTGCCAATGGCATCGGTAAGCCCACGGCTTCGCGCGCGGTGGGCATGGCTAACGGCAAAAATCCGTTAACCATTATTGTGCCCTGTCATCGGGTGATTGGCAGTAATGGCAAATTAACCGGCTATGCGGGCGGGTTAACCAGAAAGCAGTTTTTATTGGCTTTGGAAGGAGCAATTTAGGTGACATCGCGAGAGCTGGGCGCATTATTACTCCTTGGCGCGATTTGGGGAGCCTCGTTTATCTTTATGCGCGTGGCCGCGCCTGAATTTGGCATAGTGCCGCTGGTGGTCCTGAGAACGTCACTGGCAACCCTGGTGTTTTTACCCTTTCTATTTCTCACCGGCGGGGGCCGGCAAATGGTCAAACTGTGGAAGCCAATGTGTCTGTTGGGGGCAATAAATACTGCGGTGCCTTTTGCGTTATTCAACTTTGCCAGTTTGCAATTACAAAGTGGGGTACTGGCTATTCTTAATGCTACTGCGCCGATGTTTGCTGCTATGTTTGCCTTTATCTGGTTGCGCGAACGCCTCAGTAAGCTCGCTATAGCTGGCCTGATGTGTGGATTTGTTGGCGTGGTGGTGATCAGCCTGGATAAAACCCTGGGCAGTCAGCTTAGCATTGTGCCGGTACTGGCGGTGCTCGGCGCTGCCGGTTGTTACGGCTGGGGCGCCTGTATGATGAAGAAATCGCTGGCGGGGGTAAAACCGGTGGCCGTGGCTGCGGGCAGTCAATTCTGGGCCTCGCTGTTACTTACCCCGTTTGCATTAATGCAGCTTCCCCAGGCCTGGCCTTCGTCGCTGGCATGGATGAACGCTCTGGCGCTGGCTCTGGTGGGGACTGGTTTGGCTTATTTGCTGTATTTCTATTTGATAGCTTCTGCCGGCCCGGCCAAAGCGGTGATGGTGGGCTATCTGGTGCCGTTATTTGGCATTGCCTGGGGCGTGATATTTTTGAATGAGATGCTAAGTGTGTGGGACTTCTGCGGCGGACTGCTGATCTTGCTGGGGATAAGTTTTACCACGGGGGTCGCCCAGCGCGTTGCGCACTGGGCAAAACAGCGGTTAGTCGTCAATTAACTGCACGCGTACCAGATTACGGCCATCACGACGAGCCTGATATAACGCATCTTCAGCGTGTGCGGTTAGCTCATTAAGGTTTCGTTTTGAGGCGGTAAACGACACACCAAAACTGGCGGTTAAGTGCATTTCCGGATAGTCGCTCGGCGGTGGCAGAATAGCAATGCCATGGCGCAGCGTCTGTGCCAGTCCCTGCGCCTCACGAGGGCCCATTTCGGGGAGCAGAATAATAAACTCCTCACTGCTCCAACGCCCCAGTACGTCCTGTTCCCGCAGGTGACTGGAAATAAAACCAGAGACTTTGTCGAGCACGTCATCACCGGCATTGCGGCCAAACTGGTCGTTGATATCCATAAAGTGATCTATGTCGACCATAATAATACTCAGTGACGCATTTTGTTCCGAAAGCGACTGGTAGGTTTCTTCCAGCTGATTGCGATCCGGCAAACGGTGAGTATTGCGAATAATCAACTCCGGCTGCATATCGCGGCGGAAGTAGTACAGCAAATTATAGATAAGCAGAAACAGCGCAAAAATAATTACCAGCATGGTAACCACGCTGAAAATAAAGCCCTGGGAAATCTCTGCTTGTCTGGCGTCAAGCGGACTCAACAGGTAAACCGTCCAGCCAAACTGAGGCAGACTCACTTCAGCAATGAGGTGGTCTTTACCATCAATGGTGATCAGCTGGTTGTTAAGAGCGTCTTCGGCGCGGATAGGTTCCGGCAGGCTGGCGTACCAGGGTAGCTCTGATAAGTTGGTAAATTCGGAATAGGTGGCAACCAGCGTTTGATCCGATGACAGCATAATGTCGCCTGAACCATCTACGAACAAAAAGTCGTAGCCATACTGGCGTTTGTAGGTTTCAAAAACCGAAACAAAGCTTTTTAAGCTTTTTCCTACACCAAAAAAGCCTAAAAACTTACCGGCATCGTCATAAATCTTGATATCGATATAAAAATGTGGGTTTTCCCACTTACCAATATCCGCTACTGCATCGGCTTCTCTGTCACGATATTTAAAATACCACGACACCTCGCCTTCAATCAGTGCGAGCTTGGTACCATCAGAGTTGTATTGCATGCGGGCCAGATCGCTGGCAATAAAAAAGGTTAAGCCAAACTCCTGCTCCAGGCGGTCCAAGGCAGAAAATACCTCGGATTCGTTGATATTTTCATGCTCCATTAATTCTACCAGCTCCCGGGATTTTCCAAGTGCTTCAGAAACATGCAGCGGTTTTAATATTTGCGACACAATAAGCGAAACCGCTGGCGACAACGATTGTTGTTGAGCCCGGCTTTGCTCGGCGACGATTTTTGAGATGCTGAAGTGTACCAGAGTGACAATGGCAATCACTACTACTGCAAATAGCAGTAGTATACTTCGATGTAATGTCCTGAACGCATTCACTTGCTTTCTGTTTCTCCTTGTAAGCGATGGTTTGGCCCGAAGCTGAGTATAATACAGACAGATGGCTTTGCATGCTACTGTCGCCAAACACTGACGTATAAGCTCTGACAACGAAAAACTCCCGCAGCTTGCAAATGAGCGCTGACTTGTTGTGCCGGCTTGGTTAAACTATTGGCCAATTATCAGTTAAAAGGATGAGTTATGGCGTTTTCTGTAGTGGTTCTGGCAGCCGGTAAGGGCACCAGAATGAAGTCGGCGTTACCCAAAGTGTTGCACCCGGTTGGCGGTGTGGCGATGGTTCAACGGATTATCAATACCGCAGAATCCTTAACGGCTACTGCCGTGCATCTGGTTTATGGCCATGGCGGAGACCAACTGCAGGCCAATGTTAACGGACAACAAATTAACTGGTGTCTGCAAGCCGAGCAGTTAGGCACCGGTCATGCCGTAATGCAAACGGTTGAACATATCAGCGACGAAGAAGACGTGATGATCCTGGTAGGGGATGCGCCTTTGATTAAAGCCGATACCCTGCAGCGACTGATTGATGTAAAAGCCAGTTGCGACTTAGCGCTTCTCACCGTAAATCTTGACGACCCCACCGGCATGGGGCGCATTATTCGTAACGACGATAACATAGTGGCCATTGTAGAACATAAAGATGCTACCGAAGCCCAGCGTGCCATTACCGAAATTAATACCGGCATGATGATGATGCCTGGTAAAGACTTAAAACGCTGGCTCAGCGAACTGAATAACGACAATGCCCAGGGCGAGTATTATCTTACCGACGTTATTGCTATGGCCGCCAATGAAGGCAAAGTGATCAAAGCTGCCCAGCCAGACTCGCCGCTGGAGGTTGAAGGGGTTAACAACCGTATTCAACTGGCCCGCCTGGAACGAACCCTGCAGCAATGGCAGGCCGAAGAACTGATGACCAACGGTGCAACCCTGGCCGACCCGCTGCGTGTGGATGTACGTGGCGAGTTAACCACCGGACAGGATGTGTTTATCGACATCAATACGGTGTTTAAAGGCAAAGTAACGCTGGGTAATAACGTGGTTATCGGCCCCAACTGCGTGCTGATTGATTGCGAGGTGGCGGATAACGCGGTAATCGAAGCTAACAGCATTGTGGAACAAGCCAGCGTTGGTGAGTCCTGTACCGTAGGCCCATACGGACGGCTACGCCCTGGCGCGGTAATGGAACGCGGTGCTAAAGTGGGCAATTTTGTCGAAATGAAAAAAGCCCGCTTAGGCGAAGGCGCCAAAGCCAATCACCTTACCTACCTGGGGGACGCCGACATTGGCGCTGGCAGTAATATTGGCGCCGGTACTATTACCTGTAACTATGACGGCGTAAATAAGTTTAAAACCCTCATTGGAGAAAATGCGTTTGTTGGTTCTAATTCGGCTTTAGTCGCTCCGGTAGAGATAGGCGCTGGCGCTACAGTTGCAGCCGGCTCTATTATTACCGCTAAAGTGCCTGACGACGCACTGGCCGTGGCACGTAGCAAGCAGCGCAATATCGCTGGCTGGCAGCGTCCTAAGAAAAAATAATGGCTATTTCAGTATTGGTTATGGGTTTTGGCTACGCCGCCAAAACCTTTCACGTACCGTTTTTACAGGCGATGGATGCGTATAGCATTGCTGGCGTGGTGTCATCGGATCCGGCCAAGGTGCAGGGAACGTTGCCCGGCGTTAGCGTGTATAACAGCTTTGAGCAGGCAAGCACTGACAATCACTTTGATTTAGTGGTGATTACGACCCCCAATCATCTGCACGCCGAACAGGCAGAAGCGGCACTGCGCGCCGGGTGCCATGTGCTGGTGGAGAAACCCTTTACCCTCAGCAGTGAACGGGCAGAGCAACTGGTAGCGCTTGCTGCTCAGCTTAATAAACAGCTTTGCGTATTTCATAATCGCCGCTTCGACGGTGACTTCCTTACCCTTAAACAGCTAATCGCCGAGCGAACAGTGGGCGATATTAAGCGTCTCGAAAGCCGTTTCGACCGCTTCAGGCCCACGCCGCGTAAGCGCTGGCGGGAAAATGCCGGCCCGGGCAGTGGAATATTCTGGGATCTCGGCCCCCACCTTATCGACCAGGCCGTGCAGTTATTCGGGATACCGCAGCAAGTGTCGGCCGATATCCGTATTTTACGCAACGGCGGCGAATCCGACGACGCCTTTGAGGTAACACTGCACTATGCTGCTATCACCGTGAAACTGGGCAGTTCGCCATTCGAAGCAGGCCCTACACTACGATATACTCTGCAGGGAACCCTAGGCAGTTACCATAAGTACCACCTCGATCCGCAGGAAGACCAGCTTAAAGCCGGCATGTCGTTTGACGCCCCCGACTGGTCTGTAGCACCTGCGCCGCAGCACGGTACGCTTTACCTTGAAGATGAAAGTAAAACGGTGGCAACGCTCAACGGTGGTTACACTACCTTTTACCGTCAGCTTGCAACGGCATTAATTACCAGTAACCCCGAGGCGTTACCTGCCAGCGGGCAAAGTGTGGTTAATGTGATTAGGCTGATTGAACTGGCCAGGCTTGCCAGCGAACAGCAACAAACACTAAGCGTGGAATGCAGTTAACCGATCCGGATATTCACGCGCTGGGCGATGCGAATGCGCAAATTCGTGTGTACATTGGCAATCGCCCGGATACACAGGTTGAGCATTTGCAGCCCGGTATATCGCCGCTTTTGGATAAGGACATTTATACCATCGGTCAGGCCTGTGGCAACGGTTGGCGAAAAGTGTTTAACGTGTATGCCAAGCTGATATTTGCGTTACCGCCATCACTGGGGCTGCGAAACTCAACCACCTGCTGGCAGGACTTTCGTGATAGCCGATTGTTACAAGCCGGCTCTGATACCGCGTTGTGGTTCACCGAACCCGAAGCGTTTTCGCCCGATGTGCTGCACATTATAACCGGCAAGACCTATGCAAACTCCCTTTCTGTGGCCTCCTCCCTGTACTGGGAAACGCCTGAATTTGCGTTAAATAAGCAACGCAACATGGTAGTGTGCCCGTACTTTGATTACCGCCAACTTTCGAATGCAAAGATAGTGTTTCTTATCAACGTGCTCGAGCAGTTACATTTACCTATGTATAAAAATTAATTCGTAAAATTTGAAAGTTTAGTGCTATATTTAATTTCAAATGAAATATCTAACTTTCGAATGAAACAAAAAAGAAACCTTCACGCGCGTCATGAAAGTATTGTTAACTGGGTTGTTCAGCACGGACAGACCCCGGTGGAAACCCTCGCCCGTGAGTTTTCAACATCTGAAGTCACCATTCGTAAAGATCTGACCCTGCTCGCCGAGCAAGGCCGTCTTATCCGCCAGCACGGCGGCGCGGCGCCTTTGAACAAGCCACAACCCGCTACCAAAAATCAGTCATCGCTCAAACAGGCGATTGGGCAGCTTGCAGCCTCGCTGGTAAATGATAGCCACAAAATCGTTATCGACAGCGGCAGTACCACCGCCACTATGGTGGAGCACCTTAAACAACCTTCGCAACTGGTGGTGATGACTAATTCGCTGGATGTCGCCAACCAGTTGGTGACTTTTGATAATGAGCCTACCGTGCTAATGACAGGCGGCACCTGGGATAAGCAATCCCAGTCGTTTCAGGGCAATATGGCGGGTAAGATGCTACAGTCCTATAGTTTTGATCTGGCCTTTGTGGGCGCAGCCGGACTGGATGTGGAGCACGGCACCACCACCTATAATGAACTGACCCTGCTGAGTCAGGAAATGGCCCGGGTAGCCGGCAAGGTAGTGGTGTTGGCGGAATCAACCAAACTCAGGCATAAAATGCCGAATATCGAATTGGCCTGGCAACAGGTAGCAGTGCTGGTTACCGATGACGGTTTACCATTCAGTGCAGAACAACAATTAAATCAACAAGGTGTGAAGGTAATGAAAGCCTCACTCAATGGAGAATAGCTATGTGTGGGATCGTCGGTGCGGTTGCAGAGCGTAATGTAGTTGAGATATTGCTAGAGGGCCTGAAACGCCTGGAGTACCGGGGGTATGACTCCGCTGGGGTAGCGTTGTTACAACCCAATGGCATTCTTAGCCGCGTACGCCGTACCGGTAAGGTACAAGAGCTGGTAGACGCATTAAGCGATCAGGAAGCGCTCGGAACAACAGGTATTGCACATACGCGCTGGGCGACTCATGGCGGTGTAACTGAAGCCAATGCTCACCCGCACTTCTCCGACGATCGCATTGCGGTGGTACATAACGGTATCATCGAGAATTATCAGTCTCTGCGTGAACAACTCACCGCCAAAGGTTACACCTTTACCAGCGACACAGACACCGAAACCATTGCCCACACCGTCAACGAAGAGTTAAAGAATACAGATTCTTTACTGGCTGCCGTGCAGGCATCGGTGAAACAATTTCACGGTGCTTACGGCACCGTTATTATGGATCGTGCCGATCCCTCCAAGGTGGTGGTTGCCCGCTCAGGCAGTCCGTTGGTAATTGGACTTGGTCTGGGCGAAAACTTTATTGCCTCGGATCAAATGGCGCTGCTACCTGTTACCCGCCGTTTTATGTTTCTTGAAGAAGGCGATGTGGCCGAGATCACCCGTCGCAGCGTATCGGTGTTCGATAAAAACGGTAAGCCGGTTAAACGGGAGATTATCGAATCGAATATTGAACATGATGCTGGCGATAAAGGCGGTTATCGCCATTACATGCTGAAAGAAATCCACGAACAGCCAGTGGTTGTGCGTAACACCTTAAAAGAACGAGTCAGCGATGAGGGATTACTGCCGGATATCTTTGGCAAAGGGGCCGATGAGCTGCTCGCTAAGATTAAACATGTTCAAATTGTGGCTTGTGGTACCAGCTACCATGCAGGCATGACCGCGCGTTACTGGCTGGAACAGTTTGCTAATGTGTCCTGTAACGTAGAAATTGCTTCTGAATTCCGCTATCGCAAATCCGTGGTGCACGAAAACAGCCTGCTGGTAACAATTTCCCAGTCAGGCGAAACCGCCGATACCCTGGCCGCACTGCGTTTAGCCAAAGAGTTAGGCTATACCGCGAGCCTCACCATTTGTAACGTGCCAGGCTCATCGTTGGTGCGCGAGTCGGACATGGCGTTTATGACCCGCGCCGGGGCAGAAATTGGCGTGGCTTCCACCAAAGCCTTCACCACCCAGCTTACGGCGTTTTTAATTCTTACCCTCGCCTTAGGTGAGCACAACGGCATGGCCGCTGCCGATAAACAAGCCATTGTGCAGGGGCTGCACAGCCTCCCAGCTAAGCTGGAAGAAACTCTGGCTATTACCCAGGGCATTGAAGATTTAGCCGAGGAATTTGCCGATAAGAATCACTCCCTATTCCTTGGTCGCGGTGACCAGTACCCCATTGCAATGGAAGGGGCGCTAAAGCTCAAAGAGATTTCTTATATACACGCCGAAGCGTATGCATCAGGTGAGCTTAAGCACGGCCCTCTGGCGCTGATCGACGACGAAATGCCGGTTATTGTGGTTGCGCCAAACAACGAATTACTGGAAAAGCTCAAATCCAACGTTGAGGAAGTGCGTGCTCGTGGCGGAATCATGTACGTGTTTGCCGATAAAGACGCGTCATTCGCCAGCGACGAAACCATGCGGGTGATCAATGTACCCCACTGCGACGGCCCGATCGCACCGATTATCTACACCATCCCGCTACAGTTACTTTCGTATTACGTGGCACTGATAAAAGGCACAGACGTAGACCAACCAAGAAACCTGGCTAAATCGGTTACTGTTGAGTAACCAATAAAATTGCTTTATGTCGGGTGTGGGAGAGTAATAAAGTTTCATACTCAGTATTAAAGTATAATACTGAGTAATAGAGTCTCATACTATCTCAGGTCGGTTAGCTCGATCTATTTCTGACACCATCGTGTAGGCGGTGGTGTCCTTTTAGCTAATAGGGGACTTCGACATTCAGAGATAAGAGTGGTCAGTCTCTTAGAAAAATCAGGCTTTAACTTCGCGTAAAATAGTTCGTAAATTATAGGCTTTCTATTCTTTTAACCGTATTAATGCACTGCAAAGTTGGACTCATGTCTGATCGCTACTACATCGGTGAGTCGAAAGGCTCAAATTAAAAATACCTACACAATGTACTTAACCATAACAATGATGAAATTGCGATAGCCACGAAAACACCCGCTGAGCCCAAATCTTTTGCTAAGCCTGACAGTGGGTGAATCTCTTTTCCTATACGGTCAATAGTGACTTCAATTGCAGTATTGACAATTTCAGCGAACAGGACGAAGAGTATGGAGGAAAGTAAAATCGCCTTTTCCATATAAGGTATAGACCAAAGAGCAAGCACTCCCCCTGCTAAGATAAGTAAGATAAGTTCTTGCCGGAACGCTGACTCGTTTTTAACAAGCCATGATATAGCTCTTACAGAGTTTTTCATTGCTAATACAATACGCAATATGCCCTTTGGTTTGGCTTTAGGGTCGAAATACATTTCTGATGTGGTTTCGTCTATGACTCGCATTTTCGTAAAATATCCTGAGTGGGTTGGTAGGTGCTGCTTTGCACATTAGTAAGACCAAGTAATGTGTCAAAAAGGTTGTCCTGCGAATAAGGATGACTGGATAACGAATTTACACAATCACTATATTGAGGTTGGCTAAATTTGGAGGCCCAATAAACCATTGGTACATGAGTTTGCTCAACAGGCGCTAAATTATAGGGGAAACCGTGCAAATAAAGCCCATTCTCTCCCAATGACTCACCATGATCCGATAAATAAAGCATCGACGAATTAGGAATATTGGCAAGCTGTTCAATAATCTGGCCTAGTACGTAGTCTGTGTATGCAATAGTATTATCGTACGTATTTGTCAGCTCTGCCTCTTCACAATTTTGGATATCACTTCTGGGACAATCAGGCACGAACTTAGCAAATTTCTCTGGGTATCTCCGGTAATAGGTAGGCCCGTGTGAGCCAATCATATGTAAGACTATAACTCTATGTTCTTTAGATGGCCTTGAAAGAGTTTCTCTTAAAAGGTCAACAAGTACCTCATCATAACAATAATCTCCATCGCACAACTTGAGATCTCTTGACGGGTTGAAGTCTATAGTCTCTACCCTCTTGCATACTCCTTTACAGCTACTGTTATTGTCAATCCAGGTGACGTCAACACCTGCACGATGAATGATGTCTAAAACATTGTCCTGACTGTCTGCAATACGCGAATCATAATTTTCTCGTGAAAGTCTTGAGAACATACATGGCACGGAGACTGCGGTAGCAGTGCCGCAAGATGTCACCTTGCTAAAACTGATTGCACCTGCGTTCTGGATATTAGGCGTAGTACGCCTCGAATAGCCGTTGCTTGAAAACTTGTCCGCTCTGGCTGTTTCGCCAACCACTAACACTGTAATAGATGGGTGTATATTAGCGTTACCTTTTACGTAGGGACGCTTGTCTAATACTTTGTAGGGTAAAGGCGGATAGAAGTAAGTGTCCCGAAGGTACTTGTACCCTGAATCATAAAAGGCGTAGGGAATAATATACTTCGTTAGATCTTTGTTATTTCTGCCGACAGCTGCATAGCTCTTAAAAAGGAACGTGGCTATAATTGCAATACCCAATAAAGCTAATAAGTTCAGCACTAGAAGGTGCTTGATTCGAGCCTTGAGCTTTCCATTTATTTCCAGGTTAAAAATCGCAAATACAGGTATTAATCCCAGTATAGAGAAGAATAACAAAAGTGTTGAATTTAGATAAGAAAAGGCTTCACCAGAATTTGTTTCCATTACATTCTGTATCATGCTCTTATCGAAAATGACACCATAGGCCAAGGTGCCGTAAAGTAGAAGAGAACTTACAACGAAAGTAATTGCAACTGTGGTGCGCGGCAAAAATAGGGCACCAAAAAAACTTAGAAAAATAACATTCAAAAAGGTTAGCAAAAGCGGTACAGAGAGAAAAAATACCCAATCATTCAATGTTACAGGGGCTACAACTTCATAAACAGCAGAAAGAAATGGTGCGTTGAATATTGCTGCAATAAATAATGATGAAAGTAAAATGAACTGAGCTGATGTAGGATTGAAATTTAGTGTTCTTGGAAATTTCACAATAAGGATCTCGTGTACTTCTTAGCACACAAGTTACCTGTCAAAACTTAAATAACGCTTAAGAAAAACTGTGGAATGAAAATTTTCGCATTATTTTTTAATTGTATGAAAATATATATTCCTCACGTAACGGGCCTGTCTGGGACATAACTAAAGATCTCAGTCGTCGTTTTCGTAAGCAGACACTTTTCGGTTAATGCCTCGTGCGATAATAGTACCCAGTGGACGCGATGTGCATATCCTACAGACGATGCCATTTCTTTTTTAAAACATTCGTTGCGTACGTGTTTTTCATCGACGAGGATATATCTTCCCTTGTCAGTCTTCTCCAGCCACTGGTAGGCGGCAGATAATTGCTCATCAGTAGGGGTATGATAGCCAAAGTGGACGATGGGATAAGGCGAGAAGAGAATAAACTGTTCAGAAAAATCAACAAGTGCAATAGTTGCATCATGTTTACCAATTTCTTTTTCAATATTTCCAAATACGCTTTTAGGGGTTTTTACATCTTCGAGTAAAGTGTAACCCCATGTAGCGTACATGCCCCAAAGAGTACACAAGAAATAGGGCCAGGCTTTCCAGTGCTTCCCTCTAGAAGTAATCACCGTAACCAGACACGTCAGTACCCCCGTTACTAAAAAAAACATCCACGGAGAAAGCCCGAACTTTTCTTCTAATTTTAGGGCGAATGATGCTTCTACTATGCCGGAAAAACCAAACCCCAATAAGCCTACTGATAGTAAAAATACAACACCCCACATAAGCCAGGAAAATACTTTTTTATTAACAACTGAATCAAAGTAAGGCGCAGAGATCAGTGCCAGCATCGGCAATGCGGGTAAGATGTACACCCCCCGTTTGCCAGGACTTACGCTGAAGAAAACCAGGACAAGTACAATCCAACCCAACGGTAAGAGTATGCGGGCATCACCTTTTTTAATGGCGCGATACCAAAATGGGATGAGCCATGGAAGAGCGATGCTAATTGGCAGCCAAAATAATGGAATAACCTCAACGAGGTAATACCATAACGGCTTTATGTGATGCCAGGAATCAGCATATCGAGTGACCGTTTGCCTGAAAAGAATGTTATCTCTATATAGAGCAAGTGATGGATCGTGGCTATTTTCGACCAATATCAACATAGGTACAAACCATAGTGATATAGCCAGTAACATCACCACTGCACCCATTATCCACGGTAATACGGAGTTTTTGGTTTGCTTCTTAGCTATGTCCCGCTGAGGCCAAACGCGTTGATGTATCAAGTATGGTATCAGCATCAGGACTGGTAAAAATCCGACCCCTTTTGTGATGACGCCAATTCCCATGAAGAAAAATGCGAGGTAATACCATCGCCATTGCCTTTCAACTAAGAAAAAGCGCAGAAGACCATAGCATCCGATTGTTATCCAGCAGCAGACCATTGCGTCTATTTGTGCAGACTTAGCTTGAAGCAAAAATTGAAAACTCAGTAAAAGAAGTGACGTTGCGATCAGTGCTTCTTTTGTACTCCACAGTCGTTTTGAGATGTCATACACCAAAAAAAGTGTGAGTAGGCTGCATAAAGCAGATGGGAGCAGAAAGGCAATCTTAATTGACCCGATTAGCGCAAAGAAAAAAGCAATAGACCACATAAACACAGGTGGTTTATCAGGATAAAACTCTTCCGCTCTGGCTGGAAAGAACCACTGACCTGTTTCAACCATTTCTTTTGCAACTTGTGCAAAACGAGGTTCGTCAGCAGGCCAGGGATCTCTTAACCCAAGCCCGATAAATATCAACACGCTAGCCAGTACAAAAAGCCAGAAAGCATAATTTGGGTGCTTGTTCTTATGTTTAATGGCTAAGCTCGTCTGATTCATTGCTACATTTGCTGCTTTTTGTGAGTGAACGAAGAGTTTTATCGTCATTATGTTGACGACGATAAACCTTAAAAAGATACGCGCTTAGCAAGCTGGAAATCCCAAATAATAGGGCGCTTATGATTATTTTAAGTTCAGAGTTGACTAATACCCCCTTACCCATCAATGCAAAAACCGCCATTTGAGGGATGTAGCCAATAGTAGACCCAAGAATAAAAGAGCGTCGTGGAATCTTTGAAACGCCAGCAAAAATGTTTGTGAGTAGATTATTCCCTACTGGCAACAGTCTAATGATAACGGACTTAAGAAAGGGAGAGCGAAGTAGAAAGTGGTCTAACTTGCGCACCCGCATTTCAAAGTGTTGAATAATAATCGGTCTAGCGAAATATCGGGACACTGCCATAACTGTTGCACAGCTGAGGGTAGCTGCTAATGTTGAATAGATGACACCTTCAGCAAATCCAAAAGCATACCCCCCCATAAATGCGACTAACTGGCGTGGAAGTCCGATAGAAAGTAAAAATACTGAGACGGCTAAAAATTTGGCTATCCCTGTCACTCCATTATCACGGGTATGCTTGTCTATCCACTCCTGATTAAATGCGTCAAATGAGGGAGAGACCGAAATCAAATGACTAAAAAACAGAATGGTAAGTACCAGAATGAAGAAACGAAAGAGACTGGAATTCAACTAGATACTCTCTTCATTTTCTAAGATGACATCATTAAGTTTATTACGTTTCTGAAGCCAATAAACTCCTGCCATATCAATTAGTCCGACCCCAAGCCGTCCTAACATATTATATTTTGATTTTCCAAAATGCCTGTCTCTGTGATTCACTTCAACAACTTTAATGATCCCACCTTGTCGCCGGATCAGTGCTGGCAGAAAACGATGCATATGATCAAAATAGGGTAAATCGAGGAATGTTTGTTTTGGAAAGACCTTTAACCCACATCCGGTGTCAGGTGTATCATCATTAAGAAATTTACTTCTTACAGAATTTGCTAGTTTTGACTGAAATCTTTTCCAAGCTGTATCCTTTCTGTTTTTACGATGACCAGCAATGCAAAAGTGACTCCCTAACGGAAATTGAGAGGCCATAGTCAGGAGGTTTGGTATATCAGAGGGATCATTCTGCCCATCCGCATCAAGTGTAACTACAAGTTCTCCATCAGCATGGCTCACCCCTGTCCAAATAGCTGTACTTTGTCCCACCGAATGCTTATGCCGTAGTACGTTAACTCTGTCAAAGCCACTCGCTTTCAGATAAAGCAAGTTCTCAAATGTTTTATCCGTACTTCCATCATCGACATAGATGACTTCGAAGTTTACTACATCAATCAACGCTCTATAAATTTCCTCAATTAAGGGTTTTAAATTTTCTTCTTCGTTTTTCGCTGGTATTACAACTGAAATTCGCACGTAGCCCTCTGTCAAAGCCTCAATATCAAGCAAATTTTATTTTCGACAGTAAAACTCTAACAAACGAAACTTAAGATACGCTTATGAAGAGTCTTTTAATTGAGGTAATAATGTCCTAATCGCTCAGGAAAAAAGAGGCTGGTTAAGGAGGGAACGCTATAGGAGTGTGTTTCGACCAGCTATCGTAGCACTTTCGCCACGGCCCAGGCTTGCACTTACAATCACCTTGTCTCGTTATTGCAAATATTTTGTTCTGAGGAACGCCTGCGGCCAAATAAGCCGCAAAGTCAGTGCTTGAATCGCCATAAGCAGCAAAAAGTGTCCAGCCAGACTCCGTGTAACGCTTTAGAATATTTTGTTTAAACGTTTTAAAGTTTTTTCGCTCAGCCATCGAATTCGCTACCTGAATATCTCCATCTGGGAAATGGTAACGGGATAAAAAAAATGGAATGTTGAACTGGAAGTATACATTTCGCGCAGTCAGATAGATAATTTTGAAGCCGTTATCAGCATATGCTTGAACAAGTTCTGACGCATTTTCTCTTTCAGAAAAAATGCAGGCGTTACAGGGGGTCAATGTTCCATCGATGTCAAAAATGACAGCTTTGTCACGCTTACCATTGGGGTAGAAATTTCTGTAGAGGTTATTGAGCATCCACTAAGTAGCAGGGCTGATATAAAATAAGCCTTCATCGTTAGTCACAAGATAGTTATTAATATGAACATAATATCGAGATAAACTTAAGAGCTACTGAAGGAAACCATTTTATTTATTCTAATAGAGCCACGTGTACGTAGGTTAACTATAAGCACCTGTTCAATAGCTTCTTCAGCAAATCCTAAGGTTGAGAAGGTATACTCAAATAACTTTAAAATTGACGTTCAAATTATGAGAATACTTCTGATAGAAGACTCCTTATCACTAAGAAACAGTTTGAGCTTAGGCTTAGAAAAATTGGGCTACTCAGTCGATACTGCTGGCACTGGCTCTGACGGATTGAGTATGGCGTTGCTTGGTAGCTACGAAATAATCATCCTTGATATGATGTTGCCTGAGCTGGACGGCATGACTATTCTTAAAACGTTACGAAAAAGACATTTAGAAACAAAGGTTATCATCTTATCTGCGCGATCTGAGTCAGAAGACAAAGTAGCGGGGCTATTGGCAGGAGCAGACGACTACCTTTCTAAGCCATTCTCGTTTGACGAATTGACTGCTCGACTACTTAGCCTGATGAGGAGAGGTGCGGCAAATTGTCTCAATGACCAAGTTACTATCCACGATTTGACACTCAATATCCAGTTCAAAACGCTTTCATATAATAATGGCGTTATCAACCTGACCCCAAATGAGTACAAAATTGTTGAATGTATTTTCCTCAATAGACACAAGATAGTTACCTCAGAAATGCTGAGTGAATTTATTTCTGGAAGTTATGATCATATCTCAAAAAATGCTATTGAAGCTCACCTTTCCTCAGCAAGGAAAAAAGTAAGAGAAAGCGGCGCGTCTCTACCCATTAAGAGTAAACGTGGTTTTGGTTACACAGTTGTAGAAGCTAATGAAATCAATACGTAAAACATTAACACGAAGACTTTCTATCATTATTTCACTGCTAGTCATCGCCGTTTTGCTTGCAGCAGATATTGGCGTCGATTCTTGGGTCGAACAAGAATTTAACCAGGCTATGAAGGCAAAGGTTGGTATGCTTCAGAGCTTGGTAAATGAAGATGTCGAGGGTGTGGAGTTCGAGTTTGCAGGAGAGTATTTGCCTGAGTTTGAAGGGACATCTTCCCCCGAGTATTTTCAACTTTGGTACAAAGACTCAACGTTTGAAAAATCAGATACTCTGGGGCTTTACACCATCAATGAATTGCCTTACAGCAGCATTGGCTTGGAAGAATATTCTTTCCAGGATATTACTCTGCCCGATGGCCGTACTGGTCGGGTAATTTACACTCGATATATACCTCAGATTGATTCAGAAGACAGAGCTGAATTTTATCGCGTCATGGGTAACGATACACGCCCGTCAATGGTTATCGCGTACGCAACATCTACAGAACTGTTAAATTTTACATTGTGGTTTATTGATGGTGCTTTTCTGTTAGCCCTAATTATCGTGCCCTTAGTTGTTCGATTTGCCGTGCGCAACACTGTGTCATATGCTCTGGCACCCTTAGATACCTTAAACGCCAAGATAAAAGGACTGCGATTTACAACTCGACAAAAACATGAGGCTTTTCAAAATGATGTTGAGGAGTTGGAACCAATCACCCAAAGCTTGAATCACTTTATTGAAGATAATTATTCACTTTACCTGCGCGAGAAGAGATTGACTTCGGACATCGCTCACGAGCTAAAAACACCAGTCTCTGAATTGATAAATATGACCGAAGTAGCAATTAAGTTTCCAGGAGAAATAAGATTAGAAAAAGATTTTAAGCCTCGTGTATTGCAAATAGGCACAAGAATGAAAAACATTATTTCTGGCCTTATGTTAATTCAAAAGTATAGTTTCAAGAGCCTTGAGCTTACTGATGAGATAGATATCCACAAATTAGTAACTCAACTTATTCAGATCAAAGAAGCAAGTAATGTTAAGGTAGAGGTTAGCTCCAATTTTCAATTGAGCGTCAAGAGCAATCGCGTTGCAGTAGAATCGATAATAAGTAATCTGATAGATAACGCTATCGAACACGGAAAAACTGATACAGAAATACTTGTGAGCTTAGGTGTAAATTGTTCTAGTAATGTTTACCTCAGAGTGACAAATAAGATGGGGACAGAGGTTAACGAGGACGATCTAAAGCATATGTTTGAACCGTTTTGGCAAAAAGATGCCTCTAGAACATCTGAAGATAACTTTGGGCTAGGCCTTTCTATAGTAAGCGCACTGTGTGAAGCCGTAGATGCAGAAGTTTCAGTAACCAAAACCGACGAAGAATATATATCTTTTTTGGTGACTTTCAAAAAAGAGCTGAACATAACCCCACGTCTGCTTTAGCATAAACAAAATTATTATTTTTGATGTCACCAGCGTCCTCGGTTGGCATGCAAGACTCTCAATACAGGCTAAAAAATATCATTACGAGTGTGATATGTTAATCCTTAGAGCGCTGTTTTTGAACGATATACTCTGTTCGTGGGCTGATTTGGTATGAAACCCTCGGGCCGTTTGGGTCATATGTACTTTGTAAGTTCATCCAAAAGCCACATGAAATACCGGTAAACCCTTCAAGGTTTTTTGCCAGAAGAGTGTCAACTGACATGTTTCCTTCTAAGAATTTAGTTAGGTCACCCAACGATATTTCTAATGACTTTGCAGATTGCGTGGTTGAAAGGTTATTTTGTTTTAGTACTTTCTGTAACACTTTGCCTGGGCTGGTAGCTGGAAGTTTATTACTTCTGAGTATCATCATATTTTAGGCCTTGGTTAATAGCTAAAATTTCAACCTGGTTAAGTACTGCCAGCAACAGGAAAACTAAATAATACAGAGCGTAAAAGCTCTGGAGGTTAATTAAACCTCTTAATAATCTATCCTAGAGGCTTCTTCTTCCTTGGGCATATATACGTGTTTGGTACGGCAGCAGCGCTTGCGTACATAAATGTAAATCTTCATTCAGTCGCCACCTTTTTGCCAACCCATCCCCGCTAAATTGGGGCTGCTTTAAAATTGTTTCAATTGGCAGAATGTCAATATGGTCGGTAGATATTTCAATCAGTCTATCAACGATTGGTTTAATCGCAATCCCGCAATTTGCGGGATTTTTATGCTTAAAAGTTTGCCTGAAATTAAAAGCGGTAGGCAATATTTAATGAGCCTGATGCAGCGACCACATCGTCGTCATCTTCATCAAACATATCGGCGTAATCACCAGCAGTGCGGATTGCCAGCGTAAAATCGAGTGACACTTTCTGCCAGTTGTAACCAATACCGCCGCTAATCTGAGCACCGGAGAAGCTTTCATCAAAGCCATCTGCTTCCATTTCTTCTGAGTAGAAGCCACCACCGATGAAGGCTTTAAAGCCACTACTAGCGAGTCCTGTACCAAAATATGCATTAGCTTCTAATCCGGAAGCTTCGAGCTCTGAGAAGTCATCATGTTCCATTGAATAGTATTGACCACGCAATGAAAAATGGTCATTGAACGCGTAGTCGCCAAATACGCTAAAACCTGCAAATTGATCTTCTGAATAGCCATCAACTTCAACGACAAGCGCGTATGAACCTATTCCAGCGCTAAACTTGCCGCTGGATTGTTGAGATTCATTTTCTGTATTTGCCAACACCGGAGAGGCAAGTAATGTAGACAGGCAGGCAGCTATTATTGTTTTATGCATTAGTTTAAATCCTTATTTAAAAATCATTCCCAATCAATTGGAAATCGCGGCGAGGCTAACAAAATTTAACAATCAGGTAAATGATGTGGACAAATAAAATTGTTATAAATTGTTGTTTTATATTAGTTTGTTTAAATATTGATAGGGGCAATTTTTCTTTATCGGCATTTGACCGTAACAGAATCCTGCGCTCTGAATATGTTTGACCCTCCCATGAATAGTTCGGGCTTGCTGCGATCACTAACAGGCAGACATTTAAGAATATCTGGTGTAATATTGCACCAGGAGCTAAATGGTGGAATGATAATTATGCCTCGTCAAAGCATTACCCTGACTGAAAAAAATGATGAATGGCTGAAGAGCCAGGTTGAAGAAACCCGGGACTATGCAAACAAAAGTGAACTCGTAAACGATTTGATTCGCCGGGCACGACGTGCCGAGGCAGTCAATCAAAAGCTGGAAAGTGCAGAAAATAGTGGATTCGTTGATCAATCCCCCGCAGATATGCTGAAAGAATTTAAAGCTGATTTGAAACGATAGATGAATCGATACAAGTTATCGCTGAATGCCAAACAGGATCTCAAACGCATTTATGCCTACGGCTTTGCCGAATATGGCGAACTCCAGGCGGATAAGTACTTTGAGGGTTTTTTTCAGACTTTTGAAAAAATAGCGACGAACCCCGCTGCTTATCAATCAGTTGAGCATATTCGAAAGGGGTACAGGCGTTGTGCTTATGGTGCCGACAGTATTTACTATCGCTTCAATGGTGTTGAGGTTGAAATCATGGCAATACTGGGTGGGCAAGATGTAGATGAGTGGCTTTAAACCACTCATCCCGTTCTAATAATGACCGCTAGCTTTATTCGGCAATGAAAATGGTCTTTTCGTTAACAAATTCACGCATTCCAAAACCACCGTGTTCACGGCCATAGCCACTGTCTTTCACGCCACCAAAAGGCAGGTTCGGTTGAGCCAATGAATAGCCGTTGATATTCACCATGCCGGTATCAAACTCTTCTCGCGCCAGTTTGATTGCCTTTTCCTTGTCTGTAGTAAAAATGCCGCCGCCGAGGCCATAGCGCGAGTCGTTGGCAATTTTCATGGCCTCTGCATCGTTTTCAGCTTTGATAAACGAAGCAACCGGACCAAATAATTCGTCGTCATAGGCTGGCATTCCCGGCTTTATGTTCTCCAGGATGGTTACCGGATAGAACCAGCCTTTACCTTCAGGCACTTCACCGCCTAGCAGAACAGAGGCGCCTTTTTCTACTGATTCCATAACCTGTTTATGCAATTCATCGCGTAAATCTTCACGGGCCATCGGGCCGAGGTCGGTATCTTCGGCGCGCGGGTCGCCTACTTTAAGGGCTTTAAACGCTGCTAAAAATTGCGTTTTAAATTGATCGTAAACGGACTCATTAATGATAAATCGTTTTGCCGCCACACAAGTTTCGCCATTATTCACTATGCGCCCCTGCACACAGGCTTCAACGGCGGTCTCGATATCGGCGTCTGACAACACCACAAACGCATCGTTACTGCCCAGTTCCAGAACCGTCTTCTTAGCTAAGCTGGCGGCTGTTTCTGCCACTGACTTACCTACGCCATCACTGCCGGTAAACGTCACACCGCGCACTTTATCGTGTTTAATCAGTGCACTGGCCGTTTTGCCATCAATAAGCAGCGACTGATAGACGTGCTCGGGAAAGCCTGCATCGGTGTAGAGTTTTTCAATAAGTTCAGCCATGCCAAAGACATTCTTAGCATGCTTCATAACGGTTGTATTGCCAGCCATAATATTCGCCGCGCTGTAACGAATCACCTGGTAGAGCGGAAAATTCCAGGGCTGAATACCAAGGATAACGCCAAGCGGCTGATAGGTGATTATCGCCGTACCGCCTTCGAATACGCGGTTTTCATCTTCCAATACGCTGGCACCATTTTCAGCCGTGTAGCGACAAATCGCTGCGCAGAGCTCTACTTCCTGTTTACCCTGCGCTACCACTTTACCCATTTCTTTAACCATTAAATCGATAATCGCATCAGATTGGTTTTCGATTTGCTCAGCAAGCTTATTCATCAACTCGGCGCGCTCGGCAAAGCTAGTTTTCTTCCATGACAGAAAAGCCGTATTGGCTGAATCGACTGCTTGATTCGCTTCAGCTTCAGACATAAGAGTATATTCTGCAACGGGTTGCTCGGTGGTTGGATTTACCGTGTTTACTGTCTCTGACATTATTTGTCTCCTGATATCAACATGTTCAGAGATGGTTGCAAGTCAAAGACCACTTTTAAAATACAAGTTTTGTTCATTAAAATCAGAGTCTTATGTTGTTCTCTGGATTTCAGTACTGCCACAGGACTATAGAGTTTTCATTACAATAGTATTTATTTCACGGTGCTACCTGTCCAAGTTTAGCCTTCGCAGAAAGTAGCGAGAGAAGATGTTATTGAACTGAGGCAATGCTCTGGGCGTTTATTTTGAAAACGCTATCGGGTAGGGAAAATATTAGGCCTCATGCGAAGTGGAGGCCCTTGTTGTTTAACGGTTTGCGGGCTGATGTATCAGGCTGTTTGGTTAGCATCATCCGGTGGGTCTATTTCAATAACGTTCGCGCTCATGGTTTTGGGCGGTACGGCAGGTCCAAACTGAGTGAACGTGGCCACATCGGAAGCATCATGACCAAAAGCAATTGCGACACGGGCGCCGTCAGACGAAGGTTGGGTTGCATCAAAGGTGTACCAGCGACCGCCCACGTAAGCTTCAAACCAGGCGTGCATATCCATAGGGGTTAAGCCGTGCAGGTAACCCACCACCATTCTGGCCGGAATGCATAAGCTGCGGCACAGTGCGATACCCAAATGCGCTAGCTCACGACAAACGCCCTCGCGTGACTGATTGACTTCCGTGGCAGACAATTGAAAGTAGAGAGAGTCAGGGTTAAACCGCACGTTGGTTCGGATCCAGTTTTCGATAGCCGCGACTTGCTCGTAGCCAGGCACGCAATGGGTAACAATGCTGTGCGCCATTTCAACAAAACGATCTGATTCACAATAGCGTGAAGGTAACAGGTAACCCAGTACATCATTGGGTAAGGTGTCTATTTCATTGAAACCTGCCCAGCGGTCTCCCAGCACTGCAGGTGAAGTTAATACCGTGGCAGACGTACTTACCGAAAAGCTTCCAACCGGTGCCACTAAACGCTGACACGAATTGCCAAAACTGTCGTTGTACTCGGTAACGGGCACATTAGGCGAAATAGTATAGGTTTGCTCGGCCACCCACTGGCTTAAATCATTACGGGGTCGCAACATCAGAATAAACGGAGTCGGTGTTGTTATATCAAAGGTAAGATTGCATTCTGTTCTTAACCACATACCCAGACTATTTCCTTGTAAGTTGCGAACTGAGTAGCAATGAAGTCGCTACTCAGTGATGGTGTATAAACAGTATCGGCGTATATGTAACGCTACTCGCCGTTTGAGGAGTTCGCGGTACTTGTGCTATTTGCCGAACCTGGCGTGTTTTGTTGACTTGGTGCTGCCGCAGGCGAACTTTGTACGGGCTGATTATTTTGCGCCGCATGCATTAAATTCGTTGTTGATGTTGGTTGATGTTGCGCTAAAGCGGAATCGCCTTGTGATGCTTGTGCTGCCTCTGTAGAGGCCGGCTCTGAGGAGGGCGTAGCAGACGAGTTCACTGGCTGGGCCAGCTGGTTTACCGTGGCATCTTGTTTGTTTTCAGCAAACCCTTCTGGTGCTGGCAAGCCATCAAATAAGGTTGTTAATCCCTCTCGCCAGGATGTGCTGATATGCGAAAAATACGCATCGTCTTCAGTAATATGATACTGGTTATTAAACTCAAACTGGTTTGGCTTTAAACTCACCAAATCAATGGGTAAACCTACCGAGATATTACTTCTTACTGTTGAGTCGAGCGACACCAGGGCACATTTTATCGCATTCACCAAAGTGGTTTCAGGTTGCATAAACCTGTCCAGCACGGGTTTACCGTACTTGGTTTCACCAATTTGAAAAAACGGGGTTTCATCCGTGGCTTCAATAAAGTTCCCTTCAGAATAAATCAGGAACAGCCGCTGAGGTTCACCGGCCAACTGACCACCAACAATGAAGTTTACCCCCATATTGATCTTGGACTGGTCTAAATAGGCCGCGGTATCTTTTCTGACTTCACGCAAACATTCACCAAACAAGGTGGCAACATCAAACAATGTCCTGGCATTCCAAATATTCGGCACATCAGGATCGTTGGCGCGTTGTTCAATGAGATTAACCACACTTTGTGTAATCGACAGGTTACCCGACGTTAAGGTCACAATTACACGGTCTGTGCCGTTATTATAAGTGCGCATTTTTTTGAACGAAGCAATTTGATCAACCCCGGCATTCGTTCTGGAATCAGAAGCGAAAACCATGCCTTCATTCATTTTTAGCGCCAAACAATATGTCATAGGTTATCTCACAACTAGGAGGTCAAAAAGCATAAACTACATTCCGGATCTATACAACAAGTGCTAATTTTACTGAGGTGTGGGCTGACATACTTTATTTACAGTGTCAGGCAGGTGTGACGGCTTGAGTGAAGACATTAGCAGTCTGTTGATGACCTCTCGGTGAGGGAGCCAGTGATGAGCTAACTGCTGTTGTTAAGTGTGTCTGACGGGTGAGTTTTGAGTCAGTTTTCAGTGTGGAATATCTGCTCGTGGGCGCTGGTGTAAAAAGCTTGCAAATCGAGGGATGCCCCGTTGTGTGAGGCCATAATATTTGTAGGTTATCCAACTGCCTATCGGGGGCGGTGACCGCCGTTGAGCAAGGCTAAATCCGCTGCCAATTTTAAATTGCTGACCCTGGCGGGATTCCACCAGCAGTGAGCCCATTGAGCCTTTAAACTTTCCTTTGCCGGGTAAGTGGGCAAGCACTTTTGCTTCGTCGTCCTGAAAGCGTTTGGCTTTTAACAAGCCGGGGTTACGCCCTTGCTGGTAGCGCGCCTGCCGGTGATGCAGCATCAGTCCTTCACCGCCCTGCCGGATAATGTTATCCAGGGCACTTTCAAGGGCTGGCAACGAATCCAGGGTAAATTGTTGAATCATTCTCAGGTTTGGATGCCGGGTCTCGGCTACCAGTTTCTTCATTCTGGCTACGCGCCTTTCAAAGGGCAGGTCGGTAATGGGTAAGTCAAACACCATCATCCTGATAGCCTGCCAGCGTTCATCGGGGTGATGACTCAGTACCGTTGAGGCGATAGTCTCAAAGTCGCTCCGCTGACTCCAGAGTTCACCGTCCATTGGTTCCTGAGGCCAGTTTTGGGTAAACCATGCTGGTGGGGTTATGGGATGACCATTACGGGTAACAAGCTTGCTGCCGGTCCAGCGAGCCCGAATGCCATCGAGTTTTTCACTGATCAGGTATTCGCTAATAGCGATGTCGCCTTCATAGGTTTCAGCCAGTTGCAGCGGCGCAGTCTGCGCCATTGAAGCGGCACACCAAAGCATGTTCAGTAGTAAAATGAAAAGTCGCAAGATCATCACCCGGCCCGGAGTAAAACTAGCAGTGTAGAGGGTTTATCACCTTGGTAAACTGGGCCTTAGTCCGGTTTAGCGCGGCAGGCTGCTCAGGTAACGTTTAAGGTTTCTGGGGGTAACGCCGGTTTGCCGTTTAACCACGCGCGATAAATGGCTCTGATCACTAAAGCCTGCAGTATCGGCAATGTCTGCCAGCTTTTGCCCGCGGGTCAGTAACTCGCGAACGCGCTGCACACGCCGGTATTCAATGTAGCGGTGTACTGAGGTGTAAAATGACTGGCGAAAAGCCCGGGCAAAGTGAAATTCGCTTAGTCCTGCCGCGCTGGCAATCTCGGCGATGGTGATAGAGCGGTGCAGGTTGTCTTCAATATAATGCTGCACCGTTTTTTTTGTGCGTAAACTCAAACCACCGGAAAAGCGAGCTTTTTGCGCTGCCCGGTGGGACTGCATTTTACATAACTCGGCAAAAACGTCCTGGACAACCGTTTGAATGTGAAGCTGTTGAATGTCGTCCTGCCAGTCTTGGGGTTGCCCCAGTTGTTGCAGGATAGCTGCCAGCGAAGCGTGTTCTAGGAATGAACGGTCTGGCACGCTGAATAAGCGGGGTTCGATATCCAGTTCCCGGGCGATGAACTCGCGCAGGTGGATATCGGTGAAGTAAACGTGAGTAAATTCGAAGCGCCCCTGGATTTCCCAAACCGATTCCTGCTGCTGCGGGATGATGCAAATGGCATCCTTAAAGCCATTACGCTGTGACTGGCGTGCGTCAAGGCGGAAGGTTTGTTCGCCACCCGAGGTATACAGTGAGAGGGTATGCACTTCATCGGTGTGATAGCTCACCCGGTCCAGTTCGTTTTGCCAGGCGGCTATACGGATATCTGAAGGCAGGCGTAATTCCCCTCTGAGTGTGGCGTTGGAGAGGGATAAGGTATCGAAGATGGCCTGTTTCGTCATTGTTGTATTATTCACCAATGGTCTAACAGCGCAAAGAATAATTTAACCCCGGCGCAGCGGATATCAAAAATAACCGCAGGATTGTCCCAAAATGTCAGGAATGTCCCAGTTTTTGTTTGCTGTACACGCTATTCTCGCGGCTTTCATCCTCACCGAGTAAAACCTATGACGCTGTTTTTATATGTGTTAACCGTGGCTATTTGGGGCACAACCTGGCTTGCCATTTACTATCAGCTGGGCAATGTGGATATTGTGGTATCAGTTTTCTACCGCTTCGGTTTGGCCACTATGATTATGATCCCACTGGTAATGCTGCTGAGGAAAGGGCGGATAGGCAGCCGTCAGGACCAGCTGTTTTTTATTGCCCAGGGCGCCTGCCTGTTTTCGCTGAATTTCCTCTGTTTCTATTACGCTACTCAATATATTCCATCTGGTCTGGTATCGGTGATCTTCTGTTTAGCCACGATTTACAATGCCATTAACGGTCGATTGTTTTTCAACACCAGGGTAGCCAGTTATGTGTGGCTGGCGTCTTTGTTTGGCGTAGCCGGGTTGGCACTGTTGATGGCCCCTGAAATACACCTTGATGATAGCTGGGTGACAACATTGAAAGGATGCGGGCTGGCCGCACTGGGCACCTTGTTTTTCTCGTTTGGCAATATGATCTCTGTACGTCATGGCAAAGCCGGTATCACCCCGTTGCAAAGTAATATGTGGGCGATGATGTACGGTACATCGTTGCTATTGTGCATTTGCCTTGCTCGTGGTGCTGCCTTTTCGTGGGGAACCGGCGCTGAATATACCTGGAGCCTGTTTTACCTTGCCTTGTTCGGCTCTGTGATTGGGTTTACCGCTTATCTGTCTCTGGTGAGTCGAGTGGGGCCCGGTACGGCGGCCTACACTACGGTATTGTTTCCGGTAGTTGCATTGAGTTTGTCTGCGCTTTACGAGGGCTACCACTGGACCTTAAGCAGTGCCATCGGGCTTCTGTTGATTCTGGTTGGTAACTATTTGATGATCAATAAAGGTCGGTGGGTTATGCGTCCTGCAGTTGTTCGCTCTTAATATCTATCGCGGACAGGAAGATAATTAGAAATTCCTGACTAGAACGATGCCTATTTCTTATTACGTTTTATTATGTTGTTAACACTAAATTTACTTATTCGCTGACGCTCAAAATTGGCAGTGATAGGCTCTGTACGATGTGTTAGTCATTGGAGTATTGCGTGCGAATTGTTGTCTGTTTATTGTTACTGATCAGCGCCCGGGTAATGGCGGTGCCGGATTTTAGCGGCGAAGATGGTTACCGTCTTTGGCAGCGCTACGATGTCATCGATGCGGCCTTGCCGGCGGCTGAACTAAAGGTGGTTGGTCGCACCGAGACCCACAATATTATTCGCGATGAATTTCGCCGGGCGTTTGCCAACCGGGTAGGTCAGTCGAGTGGTACCTTATTAGTACAAAAGATTACCCCCGAACTTCAGGCGCGCTTCAACCTGCAGGCTGATGTTACTGTGCAACTTGGTGATGAAGGCTTTATTCTTAAGCGCCACGGTAACGATATCCTGATCACCGCAAAAACGGATATTGGTTTATTGTATGGCAGTTATCACCTGTTACGTCTGGTGTTTATTCAACAGCCACTGGGTTCGTTGTCGGTACTGCAAAACCCTAAAATTCAACGTCGCTTACTGAATCACTGGGACGACCTCGACCGTCATGCAGAGCGTGGTTATGCCGGTGAGTCGATTTTTGACTGGCATCGCCTGCCCCTTGATAAAGACCAGCGTTATTACGATTACGCCAGAGCGAATGCGAGTATTGGTATCAATGGCATGGTGCCAATCAATGTTAACGCTAATGCCCTGATGCTTACTCCCATGTATTTGCAAAAGGTTAAAGCGCTGGCCGACATTGTGCGTCCTTATGGCATTAAAATGTACCTGTCGATCAAGTTTAGTTCGCCCCAACAGCTGGACGGGCTGGACACATCGGATCCCCTCGACCCGCAGGTACAAAAGTGGTGGAAACACAAAGCGGCGGAAATTTATCAGTTAATCCCTGACTTTGGCGGCTTTCTGGTGAAAGCCAACTCCGAAGGCCAGCCTGGACCCGGCGACTACGGTCGCACGCATGCCGAAGGCGCGAATATGCTGGCAAGCGCATTAACGCCCCATGGCGGCGTCGTGTTCTGGCGGGCTTTTGTGTACGCCAACGATCCGGCCAAAGAGCGCAGTCTGCAGGCTTACGATGAATTTGTACCGCTGGACGGGAAGTTTATGGACAATGTGATTGTGCAGGTGAAAAACGGCCCTATCGATTTTCAGCCGCGCGAGCCATTCAGCCCGCTGTTTGGCGCTACGCCAGAAACGCCGCTCGCCATGGAGCTGCAAATTACCCAGGAATATCTAGGCTTTTCAACTCACTTAGCTTATTTGGGCACCTTATTTGAAGAAGCAATGGATGCCGATACTCATGTAAAAGGCCCTGGTTCAACCGTGGCTAAAGTGGTGGATGGTTCGTTGTACAACCATCAGCTTACCGGTATCGCCGGGGTGGCGAATACCGGCATGCAACGCAACTGGACCGGTCATATCTTTGCTCAGTCTAACTGGTATGCATTTGGCCGTTTAGCCTGGGATCACACGTTAAGCGCGCAGCAAATCGCCAATGAATGGATTAAGCAAACTCTAACGGTGCAACAACAAGCCGTGCGGCAGGTGGAAGCCATTATGATGCCGTCGCGCGAATATGTAGTGGAATACATGACACCGCTTGGCCTGCATCACCTGATGGACTCTGGTCATCACTACGGGCCGGGTCCGTGGGTAGATAACCTGGGACGGGCAGACTGGAACCCGGTGTATTACCATCGCGCGGATAAACAGGGGATCGGCTTCGATCGCACCGCGTCTGGCACTGATGCTATCAGTCAGTATGCGCCTTACTGGCAACAGAAGTTCGCTAATCCTGAAACCACACCGAAGGAATTGTTGCTATGGTTCCATCATTTGCCGTGGGATTATCAACTGGCGAATGGCGAGACTTTATGGAAAGAGCTGGTCAGGTACTATTACCGGGGTGTTGATGGCGTCAGTGATATGCAGCAGCACTGGCAACAGGTAAAACCCTATATCGATGCCAATCAGTTTCGTCAGGTGGAAATGGCGCTGAGCATTCAGCACCAGGAAGCAAAGTGGTGGCGGGATGCTAGTGTGTTGTATTTCCAGACGTTCTCTGAGCGTCCTATCCCTGCTGGTTTGCCACAATCGCAGGGGAGTCTGAAAGAATTTCAGTCGCGCAAATTTCCTTTTGCGCCAGGGCAAGGATAAGTACTCTCTTCAGTGTTGACTTTGAAAGCGGTGATAGGGGCAACCTTATCACCGCTTTTTTATTTTTGACATATGGCATATCACATATATGATATCTCACATATATGGTTTGAGGTATATGTACAATGATGCTATTACAACTTTTCAAATGCCTGTCGGATAACACCCGGCTGCAGTCAGTGTTGCTAATAAGTCATTTTGAGGAAGCCTGTGTGTGCGATCTCATTGCTGCACTTGAGCTCGACCAGCCCAAGGTGTCGCGACACCTGGCAGAACTGCGTCGCTGCGGCATTTTGCAGGACGAGCGTCGCGGCAAATGGGTGTATTACCGGCTCCACGACGACCTGCCTGAGTGGGCATTACATATTATCCGCCAGGCCGGTGACAATAATGTCTCTTACTTCAGTAGCGCCATCGATAAACTTCATCAGTACCGGCAGCAGGGGCCGGGTTGTCAGTAACCACACAGTAACCAAAGGTCCGTCATGAAAATTCTTTATATTTGTACTCATAATCGTTGCCGCAGTATTCTGTCGGAAGCTATCACCAACCATGTGGCGGGCGATAAAATTATCGCCCGCAGTGCCGGCAGTCAGCCTGCTGGGGTGGTACATCCGCTGTCTTTGCAGTATCTCACCGAAGCGGGGATCCCAACGGATGGACTAACCAGTCAGTCTTGGGATGAGTTTGAAGCCTTTGCGCCGGATGTTGTGGTGACCGTATGTGATTCTGCCGCCGGTGAAACCTGCCCGGTATGGTTCGGGAAATCCGTAAAAGTGCATTGGGGACTGAGCGATCCGTCTAAACTGGCAGGCAGTGATGAGCAAAAAGCGGAGGCTTTCCGTGCCTGCATCAGCGAAATTACCGAACGGGTAAACCAATTACTGCCGCTTGCTGAAAAAAGCGTGACACCAGAACAGCTCAGAGCCGAACTGGCCGCTTTGGGAGCGCAATAATGAGCATCGATAATACTTCACTGCCCAATATAGACGAGTCGCAGCTGGATATTCCCAGTTTTGAAAAATGCCAGGGCGAAGCTGCCGCCCATGCACCACGTATATTGTTACTTTATGGTTCGTTACGTAAACGTTCCTTCAGCCGCCTGGTGGTGGAGGAGTGTGCCCGGTTGCTGAGCCGTATGGGCGCAGAGGTTGAAGTCTTTAATCCTGAAGGGTTGCCGCAAACCGATACCGAAGATGAAAATCATCCTAAGGTGCAGGAGTTACGTTCCCTGATGATGTGGTCTGAAGGGCAGGTATGGTGTTCACCGGAACGGCATGGCTCCATGACCAGTATCTTTAAGAGTCAGATAGACTGGGTGCCCCTAAGTGTGGGGAGCGTGCGCCCAACGCAGGGCAAAACGCTGGCGGTGATGCAAGTGTGCGGTGGTTCGCAGTCGTTTAACGTGGTGAATCAGTTACGGGTACTCGGGCGCTGGATGCGCATGGTGACCATTCCCAATCAGTCGAGCGTTGCCAAGGCCTTTATGGAATTTGACGATAACGACAGAATGAAGCCCTCGCCTTACTACAATCGTATTGTCGATGTGATGGAAGAACTGATGAAATTTACCCTGCTATTACGCAATAACAAAGACTACTTTGTTGACCGCTATTCCGAGCGGGTGGAATCCGCCGAGAAACTCAGCGAACGCGTAAACCAGCGGTCTATTTAGGGAGTAGCGAATGGGATTATTTGAACGTTATTTATCGGTGTGGGTCGGGCTTGCCATTATCAGTGGTATTGCTCTGGGTAGTCTTGCTCCCCAAATGTTTGCCGCTATCGCCGGTATTGAGTATGCGCATGTTAATCTGGTAATTGCGGTGCTTATCTGGTTGATGATTTACCCGATGATGGTGCAGATTGATTTTTCCTCCTTGAAGGATGTGGGTAAAAAACCAAAAGGACTGGCACTAACGCTGATCATCAACTGGCTGGTGAAGCCGTTTACTATGGCAGTGCTGGGCTGGTTATTTTTTAAAGGACTATTTGCCGACTGGGTAGACCCACAAACGGCCAGTGAATACATTGCTGGTATGATTCTGTTAGGCGTAGCGCCCTGTACCGCTATGGTGTTTGTATGGAGCCAGCTGACCAAAGGGGATGCCAATTACACCCTGGTACAGGTGTCGATCAACGACATTATTATGATTTTCGCCTTCGCGCCTATTGCCGGAATGCTGCTGGGCGTTACGGATATCACCGTGCCGTGGGATACCTTGTTTTTGTCGGTGGTATTGTATGTGCTGATCCCGCTGGTGGCTGGCGCGCTAACCCGTAAAAAGCTCGATAACGGTGATGACCATTCCCTCCTCAACCAGTTTTTGGCGACCATGAAGCCCTGGTCAATCATCGGTTTGCTGGCAACCGTGGTATTGTTGTTTGGCTTCCAGTCAGAAACCATTCTGCACAAGCCTCAGGCCATTGTGCTAATTGCCATTCCGCTGTTAATTCAAACCTATGGCATATTTGCTATTGCCTATTTCGTTGCTAAACAATTGAAGTTGCCGCATAACGTGGCGGCGCCGGCGTGCATGATTGGCACGTCTAACTTTTTTGAATTGGCGGTAGCGGTGGCGATTTCGTTATTTGGGCTGCACTCGGGCGCGGCACTGGCAACCGTGGTTGGTGTACTGGTGGAAGTACCGGTCATGCTGTCGTTAGTGTGGTTTGCCAACCGCACCCGTCATTGGTTTGCATAAAAGGGGCACTAAGCCCCTTCTCAGAAGGTAAATATCTGCACGCTGTCTACGAATAAGTCGGAGCGACTTACTGTTCCGCCGATCATATAAATATCGCTACCCAGGGTCGTAGTTGCAGCATGACGGCGAGGAACCAGGGGAAGATTCGCGTTGCTCCACTGCCCTGTATCAAAGTTATAGCGCAGGGTTTGCTCCAGCTCGTCGTAATTACCAAACGTGTAGAGGTTATTGTTAATCACCGTCATAGCGTGGGCACTGGTTTCAACCGGCAAGGAAGTGAGTTCGCGCCATTGTGATGAAGCAGGTATAAACTGGTAAAAAGTATCGAACTGTTTTCTGCCGTTAAAACCGCCGGCTAAATAAATAGCGTTATTATAAACAACAGCCTCGGTGGCAAAGGCGACAGGCATTTCGTCTGACTCGGTCCATTGTTGTGTTTTGGTGTCATACACACTTACCCAGGGGACATGTTTAAGTCCCTTGCGCAGGCCGGCACTGGCAGTGGAGCCGCCGAACACGTAAATCTTATCGTCTGAATACACAGCGGTGTTCATTCGGGTTGCGCGTGTATGCGATGGGGCCTGGGTGACTTCTTGGGTGCGGGTGTTGAACACTTCAACAGCTGATTGCAGGTAAGGACGTCTGCCCTCCAGACTCATGCCGCCAATAATATAAACCGACTCTTTGCCGTCCCACACGGCGCTGAAATAGCGTCTTGGGATTAGTTTGCTTTTGAGTAATTGTGACGTGTTGGTTTGCGGATCGATAATCTCGATATCGCCGGAAAAGCCACTACTGGTTGTGCCGCCAAAGACATAGATTTTTTCGCCATCATTGGCCACGGAATGCCCATAACGGGCTTCGGCCAGCGTGAACTCCTGAGATCTGGCGGTTAGATTGCCGACCGGATTGCCAATCGTTTCGCTGGGTGGTGTGGTGTTGCATCCCGTAATAAAAAGTAAAACTATGAATAAAATACGAAATTGCATAGAGAGATAGACAAGCATAACCTTATATCCTTATAAATGTCTTGGGGCCTTATTGAATAAGGTTTACATTTCACTGTCTATAAAAAATGAACTCACTTGTACTCATCTATGCCTCTTAACGGATTAGTTGAGTTGCCCTCAATACGTTGGTATGCTGAATATCTAAAAGTCACCGGGTTAATGCTTGGTTATTATGCATAATGACAAAAAAAGAACAGCCAATCAGTAAAGACAAAATGAACGACGCAGGCGAGCAGGAGCGTGACGCCGGTGCAAACAGTCTTACCCGCATGCTCAGTATTTTGAATCTCTTTACCGAAGACAACCCGCTTTGGGCTACCAATGAGATTCTTACCGCGCTTGAAGTGTCCCGCTCCACTGGTTATCGCTACATTCGTTCCATGGCCAGTGCCGGCCTGATAAGTGCCGTAGGCAATGGTTATTATATTCTGGGGCCGCGTATTATTGAGCTCGACCTGCAAATTCGCAATACCGATCCGCTGCTGCAGGCATCGGAAGGTGTGCTTGAGGAACTGTGTGATTCCACTGGCCATTCTGCACTACTTTGTACCCTGTTTCAGAACTCCGTACTGTGTGTTCGCGAGTCTCTGGTGCTTTTCAGTCCGGCTGATCTGATGGGGCGCGGTCAACGCCGCCCATTGTTTCGTGGAGCCATGTCTAAAGTCATTCTTGCCCATTTATCGGCGCACCGGTTGCGCAGTATCTTTAATCGTCGCCAGGGTGAAATTTTCGACGCCGGACTGGGTGAAAGCTGGGATGAATTTCGCGCTAATATGGCGGCTATCCGCAATGATGGCTATGCAAAATCCAGCGGAGAGTTCACCCGCAGTATGATTGGCGCCAGCGCCCCGGTGTTTAACGTCGGTGATGAAGTCATCGGTTCGGTGGGTGTTGCCTGGGACAAAAGTGAAATGGGCCAGGTGGACTTCGACCGCATCGCTCTGTTAGTAAAACGTGCTGGCCGTGAAATTTCAGCCCGCATGCGCGACCGCAGCATGGGCAAGGTACTGCGCCCGAGAGCCGTCGGCTAACAACAGCCCCATGGTAAATCGTATTCGGCAAGCGACAGCTCTGAGGCCAAGGTAGTGGAATGATAGTATGCGTCTGGTCTCTGTATTGGCTTGGAATCGTCGATGCTTGTTCGAAGAAACGAGCACCATACCCAGTAAAATAGCAACCAGC